>CALJCO010000130.1 GCA_938023905.1 uncultured Collinsella sp.
ATAAAGAAGGCCAAGATTCGGGACGCAGTTCAAAAGGTGCCTGTCCCCTTTGTGGCGGATATGGACTCGCGGCGACGCTAGTGTCGGAGTCCCAGCAGGCCGCGGCCGCGATGACGGGCGTCGGCGTGCACCTGAGCGTGCGGACCGGCGGCCTTCACGGACTCGGGCAGGTGCGAGTACTTCTTCTCGAAGTTCTCCTCGAACATCACGGCCAAGTTGTGCGCCGCCTCGTCGTAGCGCGCGGTGCTCTGCCAGTACTGGCGCGGCACCAGGATGCCGTCGGGCACGCCGTGGCACGTGGTGGGAATGTCAACGTTAAAGATATCGTCATGCACGAATTCGCTGTCCTCGATGGTACCGTCGAGGGCGCGGGCCACCAGGGCGCGCGTGTAGGCAAGCTCGATGCGATGGCCCACGCCGTAGCCGCCGCCAATCCAGCCGGTGTTGACCAGGTACACACGCGTGCGGCCGTCGGCGATGCGCTCACCGAGCATCTTGGCATAGACCATGGGGTCGAGCGGCATAAACGGCTCGCCAAACAGCGAAGAGAACGTGGGCGTGGGCTCGGTGACGCCGACCTCGGTGCCGGGGATCTTGGCCGTAAAGCCCGTCACAAAGTGATACATGGCGGCGTCGGCCGTCAGGCGCGAGATGGGCGGCAGCACGCCAAAGGCGTCGCAGGTCAAAAACAGCACGACGCTCGGAGTGGTGCCCATGCCCTTGGTCCACGCGTTGGGAATGTGCTCCACAGGGTAGGCCACGCGCGTGTTGTGCGTGACCGAGACGTCATCGTAGTTGGGCTTGCGGCTCTCGTCGAGCACCACGTTTTCGCAGATCGCGCCAAAGCGGACGGCGTTGAAGATCTCAGGCTCGTGGAACGCGTCCAGGCCCTCGCATTTGGCGTAGCAGCCACCCTCGATGTTGAAGATGCCCATGTCGGACCAACCGTGCTCGTCGTCGCCGATCAGCAGCCGCGTGGGGTTGGCCGAAAGCGTGGTCTTGCCGGTGCCCGACAGGCCAAAGAACACCGCGGTCTCGTGCGTGACGGGATCCATACTGGCCGAGCAGTGCATGGGCAGCACGTCGTCCTCGACGGGCAGCAGGTAATTCATGACGCTGAAGATGGACTTTTTGATCTCGCCGGAGTAGCCGGTACCCGCGACCAAAATCACGCGCTCCTGGAAGTTGATGACCACGGCGGCGCTGGAGTTGAGGCCCTTGATGGCGGGATCGCACTGGTAGCCCGGCGCGGCGAGCACACAGAAGTCCGGCTCGCCGGTGCGCGCGATTTCGCGGGCAAGCGGGCGGGCGAGCATCTGCTTAATGAAGAGTGCCTGGCTGGCGCGCTCGCAGGCGACGAGCAGTCGGCGCGTGTGGTTGCGGTCGGCGCCGGCCATGCCGCGGGTGACGAACACGTCGCGCTCGTTGAGGTAGTCGACGATGCCGGCCTTGATGGTCTCGTAGCTCTCGATCGAAAGCGGTCGGTTGACGGCGCCCCAGGCGATCTTGTCGTGCACGTCGGGCGTGTCAACGATAAAGCGGTCATTGGGGGAACGACCAGTGCGCTCCCCCGTCTCGATCACCAGCGCGCCGTTGGATGCCATGCGGCCTTCTTCGCGGCGGATAGCGTGCTCGACGAGCTCCGCGGCGGGTAGATCGACCAGCAGACGGGGCTGATTCTCGGCGGGATCTTCGACCAGCGTAATACCAAAGTTGGACAAAACATCTGCAGGGGTAACACCAGGCATGGGGCCTCCTTTAAAAACGCGACACGAGGACACGACGCGCACTTTACTCACGTAAAGCCCGTTGTACCCGATATGCAAAAACGTTTTTGCGGCAAGGGCGGCAAGCCCGCCCAACGGTCAAAAATCGCAGGCAAGCGGCCTAGTCATTGGGGACGTTTTTAAACGACTAATCGTTGGGGACACTCTTGAACAGGCAACAACCAAGGAGCGTCCCCGGATGCCGGCACTCGGGGACGTTCCTAAAGTGCCGGCACATAAGGAGCGTCCCCGAGTGCCGGCTACTGAATGGCGCCGCCGAAATTATCGAACAACCTGTTCAAAAACACGAACGAACACCGTCGCGTCTATACTAGAGCGCAGCAATAGAAAGGACTCCGCTTTGAGCATCACGCCCATCGATAGCATTCGCCGCGCCATCGCCCGCCGCAATGGCGTCGCCGACCCCACCGTATCGGACGGGGCGCACGGGCAGGGCGGACGCATCGAGAACGGCCTGTTCCCCGCATCGCACACCGCCGAGGAGCTCGCACGAATCCAAGAGCTAAGCCAGCGTAACGCCGGCGGTCCCGACAGCAGCCAGGCCACACGCCGTCGCCGCGAGCGCGATCGCCAGCCCGGCCCCATCCACCGCATGGTCAATGCCTGGTGGAACCGCCTGCTCGGAGCCGTCTACGGCGGCGGCTTCTCCACGCAAGAAGCCGAGTACGAAGATCACGCCACCCGTCGCGACTACCTTTGGAATACCCTGGGCACCGCCGTATGGGGCATGGCGTTTCCGTTGCTCACCATCGTGTCCACACAGCTCGTGGGCGCCGAGGAGGCTGGCAAATTCTCCATCGCCTTTGTCACCGGCACGCTCATCATGATCGCGTGCAACTACGGCGTGCGCAATTTCCAGGTCTCGGACATCGACGAAAAGACGTCCTTTGCCTCTTACCAGCTCAACCGCTGGATCTGCGGAGCGCTCGCGCTGGCATGCGGCCTGGTATACAGCAGCGCCCGCGGCTACGATGCGCAGATGGCCACAATCGGCCTGGGCGTCTACCTGTATAAGGTGATCGACGGCATTGCCGACGTGTACGAGGGCCGCCTGCAGCAGGCCGACAAACTCTACCTGGCCGGCATGAGCCAAACGCTACGATCCGTCGGCGTCATCGCGGTCTTTAGCGTGGTACTGTTCCTCACGCGCAGCATGCCCATCGTCGCCATGGCCATGGGTGTTACCGCGATCGCCTCGCTCGTTCTGGTCACCGCGCCGCTCGCCCTGCTCGAAACCGAAAAATCGCGCCGCGTGAGCCTGCGCGAGGTCGGTCACCTGTTTATCCAGTGCGCCCCGCTTTTTGGCGCGCTGTTCCTGTTCAACCTTATCGAGAGCATGCCCAAGTTCGTGATGGAAGGCACGCTGGCCTACAAGTATCAGCTGTACTTTAATGCCCTGTTCTTTCCGGCGCAGGCTATTTTGTTGAGCATTGGATTTATCTATAAACCGCAGCTCCTGCGTTTGTCGAGCATTTGGGCTAATCCTCGCAAGCGTCGTCGCTTTGACCTGATTATTGTTGCCGTTATGGCACTGATCGTGGTCATCACCAGCGTGTGCGCCGCATTTATGGCAGGTCCCGGTATTCCCCTCATGAGCTTCATGTACGGCCTCAATTTTGAGCGCTACCGCACGCTGGCACTGCTGATGGTTGTCGCCGGCGGCGTCACCGCGGCCATCGACTTTCTCTACGCCATCATCACGGTGCTGCGCCATGCCGGCGACGTCACCAAAATCTACCTGATCTGCTTCGCCGTAAGCGTAGTGCTGCCGGTGATCCTGATCAACCTGCTGGGTCTGATGGGCGCCGTGGTGAGCTACCTAGCCATCATGGCCCTACTCCTGGTGCTGCTGATTATCGAATACGCCCACATCCGCCAACGCATCGAGCGCGACCGCAACCCGTACGGCGCCTAATTGGCGCAATGGGGGGTCTCGTTGCGGACGATTTGCGACACGCAAAACTAAGTGAGTAGACTTTTGCCGAATCCCTGACCACACCGGCAAAACACAAGTCAGTGACCTGCGGTTTTGTTGAGGCAAATTTGCCGGCTGCTCGGCATTTCCAAAAAAGTCTACTCACTTAGCCAGCGGGCAGCCAAAAAAGAACCGTCGCAACGTCGTTTGACTCCGTTGCGACGGTTTTTCGAGCATTTTCGCACTGCCGAGGACGCAGACGTTCCTCATTTCTCGCGCTTACCGAGCAAGAAGGCGCTATTCTCCGAAAGTAGTCAAAAAAGCTCCGTCCCAAATTAGCTACCCTTTGCACCGATTATTCGCCTGGGTTGATATTCGCGTAGAACTCCGCGCCATCATCCAGGCGCAGGATCCCGACGCGGCCGAACTCGGAGCCGGTGGCGGCGGCGCAGTCGATATCGATACGATCGGGCACGCCGGCGGTATCCTCGCCACCCAGGCGCACAATCTGCCCGCGGCCCGACTCCTCATCAAGCCCCGCCAGGCCGCCAACCTCGCAATAGCGCCCAAGCGACACCGTGGGCGTGTGGCCGCTCACCACGACCGGACCCTCGCCCTCGGCAGAAAGCAGTCCCGTCGGCGCATCCCAATAGCCGTGACGAATCCACAGCAGGTCATCGGACGACTGCACCGCGAGCATCTGCTGCAGCAGCTCGCGATCGGCACCCACCGCTCCGACGCCATCGGCACAATCGACGCCATGCTCAAGTAAAAACGCGCGCGCCGCCTTCATCTCGATTCCAGCATGTACCAGCAGATACGGGCGCTCCTCGGTCTCGGCCACCGCGTAGAGCGGCAGCGCGGCCATCCATCGCACGAGCTCCTCGTATGCCTCAAATTCCATGTCGTTGAGCTGCTCGCGCGTCGTCCAGCCACCGTTGATATCCCAGGTCTCGGCATCGAGCGGATCCTGGCCAATGATGGCATCGAGCATGATCTGCTCGTGATTGCCCTTGAGAACGCGGGCGTTAGGCAGCGAGCGCACGAGCTTAATAACGCCGACCGGATCGGGCCCGCGATCGATCATGTCGCCCAGCACGTACAGCGTGTCGTCGGACGTCAACGAGATCTTAGACAGGGCCTCGTCAAGCGCATGCACGTGTCCGTGAGCATCAGATGTCACATAGATCGCCATGGAACGCCTTTCCCTACCTTGCGACCGAAGCCCGGAACCGCAACTAAAACTTCAAGTTGAACTTAAACGTTACCCATTGTACTCCGTTGCAATAAAGCTGGAAAGGGTTTCCGAGCAGAGGCAAAGACGGCAGCCGTCTATGACGATATCGCGCACGCCCGCAATCTAACCCCATAAACCCACCATCTTTGGGTACAAATAACCGCAGGCAACTGACCGTGCCACGCCAACCACCCAGGAGCGGACACCATCCATGAACCAGATCCTTCTCTTTATCGGCCTCGTCATTATTCTGTGTCTGACCATCAAACCCGTCGGCAAAAAGCTCCCCTTCCCCACCCTGCTCATCTTTATCGCACTCGGCATGCTGCTGGGCGTCAACGGTCCGGCGCACATCGACTTTAGCGACTATGCGCTCACCGAAACCGTCTGCAGCACGGCGCTGCTGTTCATCATGTTCTACGGCGGCTTTAACACCAATATCGACCGTGCCAAACCCGTTGCCGTGCCCGCGGTACTGCTGAGCACGCTCGGCGTCGTCATCACTGCCGGCATTACGGGTGCGTTTGCGCACTTCGTGCTGGGTTTTGACTGGATTGGTGGCCTGCTGTTGGGATCGGTCGTGGCATCCACCGACGCGGCCAGCGTCTTTAGCGTGCTGCGCGAGCACAGCCTGTCGCTGAGGGGCGGCACCGACTCGCTGCTCGAGGTCGAATCGGGCTCCAACGACCCCGTCGCTTACATGCTCACCGCCGTGCTCGCCACACTCGCGGCCGGCGGCGACATTAACATCCCCGTGCTGCTGGCCAAGCAGATCATCCTAGGCGTGGGGTTGGGTCTTGCCATCGGCTGGGCATCCAGCCGCCTGATAGAGCGCGCACGCGCAACGGCCGAGGGCGCGCAGACCATCTTCTTGTTCGCGGTGGCCATCGTGGCCTACGCGCTGCCGAGTTACCTGGGCGGCAATGGCTTTTTGGCCGTGTACCTGGCCGGTATTGTGCTGGGAGCCAGCGACATTACCGGCAAGGTCGAGATGGCGCACTTCTTCGATACCCTCACCGAAATGGCCGAGATGACCATCTTCTTCTTGCTGGGCCTGCTCGTGACGCCCGCACGCCTGCCGCAAATGCTGCTACCGGGTCTGGCGCTCATGGCGTTTATGCTCTTCGTGAGCCGCCCCATCGCCGTTGGCGTGCTGCTGGCGCCCTTTAAAACGAACCCTCGCCAGGTTGCGCTCGTAAGCTGGGCGGGCTTGCGCGGCGCGGCTTCGGTCGTCTTTAGCCTCTTTGCTGTGGTGACCGGTATTCCCGGCGGTCACGACCTATTTGACCTGGTGTTTGTGATTGCTGTGTCGAGCATTGTGGTGCAGGGCTCGCTGCTGCCGGCGGTGGCAAAGAAGCTCGACATGATCGACGCGGAAGGCGATGTGCGCCGCACCTTTAACGATTACCGCGACGAGGACGGTATGTCGTTCGTCAAGCTCAAGGTGGGCGCGGGCCATCCGTTTGCCGGACGCTCGCTCGCGGATATTGGCAGTGCGACGGATATGCTCGTGGTCCTGGTGCTGCGCGATGGAGCGCACCCGGTGCTGCCCAACGGGGATACCGTGATCGAAGAAGGCGACCTTCTGGTGATGGCCGCGCCAACGTTTGAAGAGCGTGCCGAGGTTACGCTGCGCGAGGTCACCGTGACTCCCCACGGTCGCCTGGCTGGTCAGCGCCTGCGCGACGTGCCGCAGGGCAAGCACCCGTTTATCGTGGTGATGCTCAAGCGCGAAGGCCAAACGATCATCCCCGACGGCGACACCCTCATATACGCCGGCGACGAAGCCGTCATCGCCACGCTCGCGTCGTAGCGGCCAGGGGTTAGCTAATTTGCGACGAAGAAATCAAGCGCCTAGAGAACCTCATGCCTTCGCTCGCAGATTTGGATTTGCCCGAGGAGTAAAGCACCCCTCCCCCATGTAACCATCCTGTAAATCATAGCGGCGCACTCGAGTTTTACCGTGATGCGGTCGCGCCTGACGCTGCACTGTGCTAAAGTATCCCGAACGTTCAAACGACTACGAGGGGAACTAGAAGATGGCACGTGTGCACAACTTCTCAGCTGGCCCGGCCGCGCTGCCTACCAGCGTGCTCGCCGAGATCGCCGACGAGATGATGGACTACCACGGTTGCGGCATGTCCGTGCTCGAGATGAGCCATCGATCTAGCATGTACCAGCAGATCATCGACGACGCCGAGGCAACCCTGCGCCGCCTGCTGAGCATCCCCGATAACTACCGTGTTCTGTTTTTGCAGGGCGGCGCCACGCTGCAGTTTGCGGGCATCCCGATGAACCTCATGCGCCGCGGCCGCGCCGGCTACGTCGTGACCGGCAACTTCGCCAACAAGGCGTACAAGGAAGCCGCCAAGTACGGCGAGGCCGTGCTGCTCGCGAGCTCCGAGGACACCAATTTCGACCGCATTCCCGCCATGGCCGACATCAACGCGCGCATTGCCGCCGAGGCCGCGGGCGGCGGGCTCGACTACGTCTACATCTGCCAGAACAACACCATCTTTGGCACCATGTACCACGAGCTGCCCGATTGCGGCGACGTGCCGCTGGTCGCCGATGTCTCGAGTTGCTTCCTGTCGCAGCCGCTCGACATTGAGCGCTACGGGCTTATTTACGCCGGCGCGCAGAAAAACGCCGGCGCCGCGGGCGTGACCGTGGTCATCGTGCGTGACGACCTCATCGCCGGCGGACCCGCCTTTGCGCAGACGCCGCAGTACCTGGACCTTAAGACCCAGGCCGCCAAGGGCTCCATGCTCAACACGCCCAACACCTTTGGCATCTACGTGTGCGGCAAGGTGTTCCATTGGGTTGAACAGACCGGCGGACTTGCCGCCATGGCCGAGCGCAACTGGGCCAAGGCCAACCTGCTCTACGACCTGCTCGAGAACAGCAAACTATTCCACGGCACCGCACAGACAGACAGTCGCTCCATCGCCAACGTCACGTTCCGTACCGGCGATGCCGACCTCGACGCCGCCTTTGTCGCAGGCGCGGCCGAGCACCAGATTCAAAACGTCAAGGGCCATCGCCTCGTCGGCGGCATGCGCGCCAGCGTGTACAACGCCGTCACCATGGAAGACGTGCAGGCACTGGCCTCGTATATGAAGGACTTCGAAGCGCAGCATAGTTTGAGTCCGCGATCTAACTAGCCCGCAACGAGCGGGCCGACCAGCCACTTCAAACCACTTGTTATAAACAAATCCGCTAAGGAGTTTTTCATGCGCAAGATTAAAACCATCGACGACATTACCAAGGACGGCAAAGTCGAATTTGGCGAGGGCTACGAGTTTGTGGGCACCGCCGAGGAGGCCGACGCTATTCTGATGCGCTCCACCGACCTGCACGGCCACGAGCTGCCCGAGGGCATCCGCGCCATCGCCCGCTGCGGCGCCGGCGTCAACAACATCCCCGTCGAGGAGTACGCCAAGAAGGGCGTCGTCGTCTTTAACTCCCCCGGTGCCAACAGCAACGCCGTCAAGGAGCTCGTCCTGGGCATGCTGGTGCTTTCGAGCCGCGGCGTCGTGCAGTCGATGAACTGGGTGCGCGACAACGCCGACGACCCCGAGATCCAGGTCGACGCCGAGAAGGCCAAAAAGGCCTTTGTGGGCCGCGAGCTCAAGGGCAAGCGCATCGGCGTCATCGGCCTGGGCAACGTAGGCTCCAAGGTCGCCAACGCCTGCGTCGACCTGGGCATGGACGTCTACGGCTATGATCCGTTCATTTCCGTCGAGCACGCGTGGGTGCTGAGCCGCGAGGTGCAGCGCGTGGGCACGCTCGAGGATCTGTGCCGCGGCTGCGACTACCTCACCGTGCACGTGCCCAGCAAGGCAGACACCATCGGCATGATCAGCACCGAGCAGATTAACCTGCTGGCGCCCGACGCCGTGCTCATCAACTACGCGCGCGAGACCATCATTGACGAGGACGCCGTCGACGCCGCCCTGCGCGAGGGCAAGCTCAGCTGGTTTAGCTGCGACTTTGCCACGCCCAAGACCGTCAAGATGCCCAATACGTTTATCACCACGCATTCGGGCGCCGGCACCGGCGAGGCCGAGGCCAACTGCGCCGACATGGCCATCAGCGAGCTCAAGGATTACCTGGAAAACGGCAACATCGCGCACAGCGTCAACTACCCCGCCTGCAGCATGGGCAAGGCGCGCGCCGCAAGCCGCATTGCCTGCCTGCATGCCAACGTGCCCAACATGATCGGCCAGATCACGGCCATTCTCGCCAAGGACAACGCCAATGTGCAGCGCATGACCAACGAGTCCGCTGGCGAGAACGCCTACACCATGTTCGACACCGATGAGCACCTGGACGGCAGCACGATCGAGGCGCTCAAGCAGATTCCGTCGATGTATCGCGTGCGCGTGATTAAATAGCGCCGGTGCCAAGCCTGCCAGACAGACCACGAAGCCCATTCGCCCCCTCCCGTTTTCACGAAACGGGGGGCGATTTTGTTGCTCCGGACGTCTTTAAAATGATACCCAGAACAAGTTTTTTCAGATAATCGATAGTGAGGCTCCAGTCGCTAAGCACGCCCGCTTTGATAAACAGCTTTATCAGGGACTTTAGTAGGTAAAAATCGGTCTCTATGTGCCGAATGTAAGTTGACTGTCTATTTTCCGAAACAACTTATTCTAGATAGCATTTTTAGGGTCCCTCCAAGGCAAAATTGAAGCCTTTTTGCGACCAGAACTCTAGCTCGCGCTACCGTTTACCCACCGCGCGACTACATTCCCGCCCAATCGATAAAAATCTCCTCACGAAGCCGCCGTTCGAGCTCCTGCTGTCGCGGCGTCTTGTCTTTCAGCGGCACATCGAGATAGGACATGATGAGCTCCATCACCACGCGGAAGGCATCGAAGTCGGCCAGCTGACCATAGGTCATCAGAACGACGGGATATCCCATGGCTTGCAAGGCCGTCGTTCGATCGGAGTCCGAGATCTTGGATTCAATGGATCCGTGAATGGCTTTACCTTGGCATTCAACCAGACACTCTCGACTGCCGTCCTTATTTGCCAGCAGGATATCGGCATAGCGCCTATCAAGCCCCGAAATCAGGCGGGCGCTGCGCGTCATACGAATCTCAACGTTATTGGTAAGGCTCAGCCCTTCGCCGCCGCGCAACCTCGTAAGGCCAAACAGCATCGAAGCCTGGACCTCGAGCGGCGATGCTGCCACCCCCGTAATGCATTTCGCGGCTCGTATGAACGTTTTAGCGCCGCGGAGCCCCCGGACCTTATCGACGAACTCTGTAAGCTCAGAGAGCTCGATCAAGGGAGGTCGTTTCCACAAGTCCGTTGGATTCCCCGAGACATCCTTTACGTTTTCCCAGCCCGACCGTGCGTCACTCCATCGGCTCCCATATGCCTGCTCAAGTGCCGACTTTACCTGAGGCGCAATCTTGCACACGGCAAAGGTACCGCACATCTCATACATGCACATGATTAGACGCTCGTTTGAGACCGAGGAAGCCAGAGTCAGCAGGGTAAAGAGTGGGGACGCAACATCGAGGCCAAACTCCGTCTGCCGCACGGAATCAAACGGCCTCTCCCCGTTCCAAACATGCCTGACAATGCGATCGCCCTTACGTCCGCAGCTGCCCTGCGCCAACACGTGTAACGGGGTGCCCAGGAAATGCGTGACGAGCGGATGCTCACATAGGTGCTCCCTGCGCGGATCGTCCGCAGAATCGGGCAGGTCCGGCATTATTGCCAAGACCTGTGGAGGTATCCGGTGATACCGAAAGGCAGATATGTCGCACAGCATGTCGTCCATGAAGGGTACGTACCCGCTGCGTCGCTTGTAAACCCGCTCGGACGGCAAACGCGCTGGCTCGGCCTGCGAACGGTAAATACTGCCACGCCCACGTCGCGGATCTCTCAGGAGGCTTACAATCGGTTTGGAAAGCAAACTGATTGTGAGGTTGCATATGGTTGATGAGGACTTTGCCTGGCGGCTTGCGCAGGAGCTTGTGCGGATCGACAGCTCAGACCCGGGCGCGTATGAGGATGAAATTGAGCGCTTCATTAAGAGGCTCATTGAGCAGCAGCTGGCACAACTTGATAGTTCTGCGCTCGATGCCGTGCAGATTGAAGAGCTCGAAGTGCTGCCCGGGCGCCGCAACCTTAAAGTCACCGTGCCGGGCCAAAGCGACGAGCCGCGGCTGGTCTATATCTGCCACATGGATACCGTCACCTTGGGCGATGGCTGGGACGCAGACATCGCACCGCTTGGGGCGGTTGTGCGCGACGATAAACTCTATGGCCGCGGTGCCTGCGATATGAAGGGTGGCCTGGCCTGCGCTATTGCCGCACTGATCCATACGCTCGAGCGCGTGGCGGCGGATGGCGCGTTGCCCCGCCGCGGCTTTTCGCTCATCTGCTCGGTCGACGAGGAAGACTTTATGCGCGGCTCAGAGGCCGCGATCGATGCCGGCTGGGTCGGCTCGCGTGAATGGGTGCTGGACACCGAACCCACCGACGGACAGATTCAGGTGGCGCACAAGGGGCGCACGTGGTTCGAGATTGAAATGGCTGGCGTAACGGCGCATGCGAGCCAGCCGTGGAAGGGCGCGGATGCCGTCGCCGCCATGGCCGAGGTCGTGTGTTCGCTCCGTCGCGTGTTTGTGGCGCTGCCCGCGCACGATGAACTGGGGTCTTCGACCATCACGTTTGGCCAAATCGAGGGCGGATATCGCCCCTATGTCGTGCCCGACCGCGCCAAAGTCTGGGTCGACATGCGTCTGACCCCGCCGACCGATACGGCCGCCGCGACGCGCATGGTAGAGCAGGCCATCGCCGTCGCCGAAGCCGCCGTTCCCGGTTGCCATGGCAGCTACACCGTGACGGGCGACCGCCCCGCCATCGAGCGCGACCCGAACTCTCCCCTTCTAGCAGCGCTCAAGCGTGCCGCCGATGACGTGACGGACGCGGACACGACCGTCGGCTTCTTTACCGGCTACACCGACACCGCCGTCATTGCCGGCAAGACAGGCAACCGCAATTGCATGAGCTACGGTCCCGGGTCGCTCGCGCTCGCACACAAGCCCAACGAATATGTGCCCCATGCCGATATCGTTCGTTGTCAGCAGGTGCTAATCGCGCTCGCCGATAACGTGCTCTGGGACGCGAGCGGCCAAGTTGGGGCATAATAAGCCGCGAACAAACCGACTCGTGCGTTAGGACCGCCCATGAAAGCACTTCCGTTTCCCTGCATCCGCCCGGCTCAGGACCGCGTACTCGAGGCGCTGCCTGCAATGGGCAGCATCCTGAGCGGCAACGATGCTCTGCGCGGAGCCCTTGCCGATGGCCTGATGCTCAAGGACCCGGGTGCGGCGTATTACGTGTACGAATGCTCGGGCGAGCCGGGACGCGTGACGGGTGTCGTGGCGATCTGCCCGACGAGTGTACTTGCGGACGGCAAGGGCGATGGCAGCGCCGACGTGGCCGCCGCCGCGCGCGCGATCGCCGAGCTCAAGGTGCAGCCGCGCCCCGTGTCGCTCGCCTACGAGGCCTCGCCCGTCATGGATATCATCCTGGGCGCCGCCAAAGAGGGCGCGTCGCTCTACGCCGTCACCGACCCCGCGGGCATTACGCACCGCGCGTGGGAGGTCAAGCGCGAGGACGCCGTCGGGGCCATCCGCGCTATGCTCGACCAAGCACCGGAGCCGGCACTGACCGACGACCCCGCCTACGCCGCCGCTCTGACCGGGGCGTCGCAGCTGCTGGCCGATGAGGCCCGTGCCGCCGGAACGTACACCGGCAAGGAGCCGTTCAACTTTACCGTTGCCGTGCTCTTCCCCGCCGCGCAGGTCAGCGGCGCCGCGCCGCAAGTTCCGACAGGTCTGCTCACGCACCAGGTCGCGCGGTTCTAGCAAGACCAGACCGCCCAGCACAAAAATCGGCAGCTCAACAAACAGGGGGCGGAGATGCAGCAGGTACATGCATCTCCGCCCCTTTTGCGTCGAGAAGTAAGTCGGCGACCCGCACCGCCACGCCCAAACTACCCGCGCTGCGGACCCGCGGCAGCCACGAGCGGCTCAAGCCCCAGCTCGCGCGCGTAGTCTTCCTGCGTAAAGATCTCAACCAGTTCAAACGTATCGGTCGTATCGTCAAACACGAAATGCAGCACCGAGCAGTTGCCCGGCACGCGCTCGCGCTCGTCGGCCGCCGCTCCCCTCACGTGGTCCAAAAACTCCTTGATGGCCGATCCGTGGCTCACCGCAAGGACGCACTCGTGGTCCGGGCGTCGCATGAGTTCGGTCAGCGTCGCCACCATGCGCTCGCGCACCTGGATCTGGCCCTCGCCGCCAAATTGACGATAGAAATCGCGCCACGGGCGCTCGGGCATGAGCATCACGCGCTCGGCCTCAAAGTCGCCAAAGAACCACTCACGCAGGCCGTCCAGGCGCTCGTACGCCAAGCCCGGCCACAAGTTGGCGATAGTCTGCTCGGTGCGATGAAGCGTGGAGGTGTAGGCATGATCGGGCTCAATGCCGCGCGCACGTAAAAACATGCCGGCGCGCGCCGCCTGGTCGCAACCCAACTGCGTAAGCGGCGAATCACTCCACCCCTGAATGATACGCTTAAGATTGAATATCGTCTGTCCATGACGGACCAGATACAGGTCTTTATTCATAGGGGTCCTTTCGTTCGTTACCAACCCAAGAGCGAAAACGCCCCGTCGCAATAGCCAAAATGAAGCACGGCACCGTTGTCGGGCAGCTCTCCCCCGCCAGTCACATACTCAAGAAACTCCTGGCAAGCTGAGCCGTGGGAAACCGCCAGCACGCAGTCGTGCTGCGGCCTGGTCATGATGCGGGACAGCGCCGCGACCATGCGCGACTGAAGCTGCACTTCCGACTCGCCGCCAAAGGCCACCGGATAATCGCCCCAGGGCTGCGGCGGCATCTCGCGATTTGATGTGCCCTCCAGCGAGCCAAAATGCCACTCACGCAGGTCATCGACCAGCTCAATGGAACGGCCCTCGCCAACGATAAGCTCGGCCGTATGCCGCGCCCGGCCCAACGGCGAGGAATACACATGATCAAAGGCCACGCCACGCGCCGCAAACGCCGTACGCGCCGTCAGCGCCTGCTCGCGCCCGTGCGCCGTAAGCGGCGAATCGTGCCAGCCCTGCAAAATGCTCTGCACATTGAGCTCAGTCTGCCCATGCCGCACCAAATACAGATCTGCCACACACCCTCCCCTCGTACCACCACAAAGGGGACAGGAGCCTTTGTGGTGATTTTGCCGCCGGATTGCACCGCAACGACGCACAACTACAGCAGCACGTCGGCAAGCGGACGCTTGGGTACGTGGTGCACCTGCGCCTCGTCGCGCCAATAATTGATGGAGCCGTCGGGGTTGGAATCGATCGCATCGATCACCTGTGTCTCGGCCGGAACGCCAAAGGCCATGATCAGCTTGAGCTCATACTTGTCGTTATCGAGCCCAATGGCATCGATCGCGCGGGGCGTAAAGGCCTTGAACATGCAGGCTGCCACCTCGGGCGTGGCGCTGCGGGCGGCGAGCATCATCGTCTGCGCGGCAATGCCCGTGTCGACCTCGGTAATGGGAGCGGCAGGCTTGCCCGGAACGGCGCGCTCGGCCAGAATCGCGATATAGCCGGTCGGGCGCTCGCCCTCGGCAGGACCCGGCCAATCCTTAAACGCGCCGGCCCATGCAAGCTCGTCAAATACACGCGCGCAGTCCTCTGCACCGCTTACCACATGAAAACGCAGACGCTGAGCATTGGCACCGCAGGGAGCCAGGTGCGCCAGTTCCGCCAGCTCGAGCAAAAACTCGCGCGGCACGCGCATGGACTCGTCAAAGCGACGGCACGTACGGGCACGACGGACCAGCGCATCAAACGCTTCCAGACCGAGCTTTTCGCAACCTTGCTTTGCCATCGATTCGACACTCGACGGTGCCTCGGGAACTGCTTCGTTCATAGGGACCCCCAATACAAGCCAATTGTCCTTAGGAAAATCTAACCTAAAACGTAGGCAATAACGAACAGGGCTGCAATGTTCTACACCTGTTGAATAGAAAATCGCGACGTGGGGAACAACGGAAACAATTCGGGGCCTTTGGGTTACGTTTCGCCCTCCCCGACCCATACGTCAGCGCCCTTAGGGGATACTGGTTGTAACGATCAAGGCTTACGCCGCACGGAAAGGAGACATTATGGGCATCTTTAAGAACGATGACCAAAAATCGAGCCAGTTTGGATTTGACGAGAAAAGCATGGCGGGCAAAGCCGTCAAGGCCGTGCGCTGGATTTACGCCATCACGGGCGTCGTGGCGCTCATTGCTGGTATCGCGCTGCTTTTTGCACCCGCTAAGTCCCTCGTCTTTTTGACGACCGTCCTGGGTTTTTACTTTGTAATCACCGCTGCCATCAGGTTGTTCACTGCCATTTTTGAGCCGCTGCTGCCCACCGGCTGGCGCGTGACGAGCATCATCTCAAACCTACTCATTATCTTGGGCGGCGTCATAATCCTGCGCAACCAGGCCTTCTCGACCGCGACGCTCACCACGATGGTAGTTATCGTGGCCGGCTTTGGCTGGATTGTCGAAGGTGTCATGTCCATTCTGGAGTCCGAGCTTTCGTCCAACCGTGCCCTCGCCATCCTGAGCGGCGCACTCTCCATCATCGCCGGCATGTTCGTGTTTATCTATCCGCTGTGGTCGGCCAAGATGCTCGTCATCTTTAGCGGCGCCGCGCTGCTGGTGTTTGGCGTAACGCTGATTGTTCGCGCTATTCAATTTGGCAAACTGGTGCACTAGATGCCACGAACGCTCTTTATTGATGCAGACGCCTGCCCGGTCACGCGCGAGTCGATTGACTGCGCGCGGCGGGCGGGCGTCGCCGTTGTTATCGCCGGCAACAGCACGCAAAACCTGGAACGACACATTCGCCGCGACGACCCGCGCGATGCCGAGCACGCGCGACGCGGCTTTTGGGTCACGACGCTCGACGTGAGCGTGGGCGCCGACAGCGCCGACTTTGCCATTGTCGAACGCCTGCAGGCGGGCGACGTGGTCGTGACGCAGGACATTGGCTTGGCGAGCATGGTGCTCGGGCGCGATGCCGCCGCCATCGGTGTGCGCGGGCGCGTGTACGACAAGGCGACTATCGACATGCAGCTGTTTATTCGCCACGAGGAAAAGAAGATACGCCGCGCCGGCGGACGCACTCGCGGTCCGGCAGCATTTACCAGCGAAGACCGCGCCCGCTTTAAACGCAACCTCACCGAGTTGCTGCACTAACCAAGGTAGATTTTTGAGACATGCCTAAAATCTACCTTTTTGTTTTGAGCGGTGTGAGCGCTCGGAATCCATGGCTCAACAAAAAACGGGCTTCAAAATGCCATGCGTCGCCGCATTGCGCAGGCGCTGAGCATGGCTATTTGAAGCCCATTTTTTAGGCCTACTTAGAGGCCAACGGCGGAGAGGATGAGGCCCCAGCCAGCGCCGATGACGTACATCATGATCAGGAACACGGCATTTTCGCGGGCGCTGCGGTTGGTGCGGAACAGCACCAGATAACCCACGCCGGCGGAAATGAGCGTGCCGGCGAGCATCGGCGCCAGTTGCAGCGCGCCTTCCAGATACAGCTGTGTAATGACCACGCTCGCCGAGCAATTGGGAATCAGCCCGACAAGCGCCGAACCCAGGACAGCGAGTGTCTCGTTGCCGCGCAGGAACTGCTCGATCGCGGACTCGCCGAACGTCTCGAGCACGGCGACCAGAATCAGCGTCACCAGAAAAATGAATACCGAGACCTGCACGGTGTGCGAGATCGCACTGCGGATGATCGACAGGACAGGCGTCCCTTCGTGGGAGTGAGAGTGACCGTGACCATCATGGTGTTCATGTTCGCCCTCATGACCGTGATCGTGGCCATGTCCGTGTTCGTGCTCGTCCTCGTCTTCATCACAACCGCAATGGTCGCGCTCGCACAGCTCGTGGATGTGGTCGGCGCTCACGCCTGCCTCGGCCACCTCGTCGATGATGTCACCGCCGCTGTGGTCGTCGTGCGCGCAGTTCACGTGGGCCGGGTTGGCCGCGGTTCCCAGCACGGTACGGCGAATCGCCGCGTGCGCGCGGGCGTTACGGCGCAGGCCGCGAATGGCAGCGTCCACGATAAAACCCGTGACCAGTGCGATCAGCGCTTTCGAAGCCAAAAGCATCGCCATAGTCTGCACGGGAACCTGCTCGGCAAGCAACAGCGGCAGCATCTCATCGGAGGTCGAAAGGAACACCGCCACCAACGTGCCCAAGGTCACGACACGGCCGGCGTACAGCGTTGCTGCCATGGCCGAAAATCCGCACTGCGGCACCATGCCCAGCAGCGAGCCAACCACGGGACCCGCAGCGCCGGCGCGCTTGATAGCGCCGTTGACGCGGTCGCCCGCAACGTGCTCAAGTGTCTCGAGAGCAAGATACGTCACCAACAAAAACGGCACCAGCGACAGCGTGTCCTTGCCGGCGTCGAGCAGAATATCAATCAGTAAATCCATGACGGACGGAACCTTTCGTGTCTTTCGGCAGCATTGTAAAAGTCCTAGCGGTCAACTAGGGTATTGTAGTTGTCCCGGGCGCGGTGCCAATAGTTGCCTATGGCAAACTATCATCTCGCCATAACTCAGTAACCTCGAGCCGCACAACGCGGCCCGTCCAAGGAGTAGCATATGAACGTATCGCAAGCACTCGAATACGAGCGCCAGCCGTTTATCCCCATGTTTATCTACGGCGACCACGGCGCCATGGAGTCCGAGCGCCAGAAGGGCGAGGAGGCCCTCAAGGTGCTCGAGACCGAGTACTTTACCGCCGAGGGCGACCCCGGCTTCGACTTTGCCACCGTGCGCGACCTGGCCGACCGCAACCGCGACCTGTGCGACCAGATTGGCGAGGCGCGTCTGCGCAACGTGACGCCCGCGACGCTCTCGCGCGGCCTGTCCGATGCCGACACCTGCGCCGCCATCGGCAAGATGCAAAAGCGCACCGCCGCGTCCGTTATGCGCGAAATCCGCGGCGACCGCGACGCGCTCGGCGTGGCCTACGCCCGCAAGCCCATCCAGGGCACCGTGCTCGGTATCGACATCGAGACCACCGGCCGTGCACCCGAGCGCGGCTATATCATCAACGTGGGCTGGGAGATCATGGAGCTCACCAGCGACGCCGTCCCGCATGACGCCGAGGCACACTACTGCGGCCTGCCCGACATCTACCGCGGCGAGGATGTGCCGTTGTCGAATATCCACCACATCACCTGGGACGACATCGACGGCAAAAAGCCGTTCCGCGAGAACAAAGAGCTGCAAAAGCAGCTGCTCAAGCTTATGAAGAAGTACCCGTACATGGCACACAACGCCGCCTTTGAGGACAGCTGGTTCAAGATCCACCTGGACGGCTACGCCGAGGCACGCCGCGCCGGCAAGATCATCGTCATCGACTCGCGCCAGATCTGCCGCAGCCTGGACGCCGACGTGCGCTCGCTCCCCCGCGAGTCCGCCCCCGCCGCGCTCGAGAACTGGGCACGCCGTCGCGGCACCCTCGCGCCCGACGCCAACGAGCAGCATCTGGGTCTGGACGACACCGACCTCATGCTCCGCACGGTACAGGCCGAGTTCAACCTCAAGAACCTATTCGCGAAATAGCAACGCCTGCGACAAACACTGCTTGCTCACGAGCGGCCTCGCAGCGGGAAACACCGCAGCGGGGCCGCCCTACGTTCCACAGATAGATCTGCCATCACAAATTCTGAACCCTCATTTTGAACGATTTCGGCCAATTCCCGACACGTAATTCGTTGTCGGATGGTGATGCATCGATATCAAATGTGCAGCAATTGAGTTTTTATATGCTATAGCTAAGCTGCGAGAACATTGATTTTAGGCGTGCCAACCCATAATTGCGTCAAGCTTTTGGACAGCATTTGGTTAGGCCCCTAAAACGACTTTCCCACTCAGCGCCATCAACACGGCATTAGCTGACACGATATATACCATGAGTATCGTATTGTCACATACCACTGCAAAAGCGGTCTACCAGGCCGCGTATTCGGCGTCTGCGAAAGACACCGAGCCCTGTAACCCTGCCGTGATTTACGGATCATGTCCCACCGGAACGCTCCTTGACGCAGCCGCAGAATGGCTCACCAAACACGATGTTTCCCTCGACGCAAATGATTGCCTCGAGGTAATGGTGTTTGATCGCAGGAATGCGCGCTATGCACTGAACTGTCAATGCCACGTTTCGTCAAAACGATTCTCGAACTCACGCTTTATAGAGCTCAAAGATGGCATCTTCATTGTTGGCGTTGAGCTTTGCGCGCTTCAGGCCGCCACCTATCTCCCTTTTCGCGAACTGGTGGAGTACTACTTTGAATTGTGCGGCGTTTACTCCCTTGGAACCGGCTCTTCCACCTCGTATAACGAGCGTTTCGCGCTCACCTCGACCGAAAGGTTAAAACAGTTCTTTAATTCCATTACCAGATGCGACGGTCTGGCCTTTGCCCGAAAGGCGATCCAATGTGTGCGCGACGGATGCCGGTCTCCTATGGAAACGGCCTTTGTCATGATGCTAACGCTGCCTAAAAGCGAAGGAGGGCTTGGTATTAAGGGAATTGAGACCGATTACGAGGTGCAGGTCACCGCTGCCGCAAAGAATCTCACGAGACGCAAAAAGTTCTTTATGGATGCATATCTAAAGAAATCTCGCACAGATATTGAATACAACGGGTTTTATCATGACGCGGAAGAAGACCGCGCCATCGATGAGGAGCGCAAGAATGCGCTTGCGTCCATGGGATACGGAATCATCACCGTCAGTCGTTATTCCTTTATGCATGCCAGCGCTTTCGTTAGGGTCATGGAGGCGATCCAACGGAAAGAGGGCATACGCCCCTCGCGTCTGCCAAAAGACTTTCAAATCATGCAAGAGGACCTGAGACAGTTTGTGCTCAGAAGGTTTATAGAAGAGAAAAAGCGAATTCAGAAGCAGCTTCGGTAGCGTGCAGAGATGTGGTGTAAGAGGCGGGGCATGCCCCGCCTCCGCCCTT
>CALJCO010000131.1 GCA_938023905.1 uncultured Collinsella sp.
CCATCCCCGATGTGATGAACAAGATAGCCGAAATGCCCGACCCCGAGCCGCAGCGCACCGACTTCCTCGACTGCGTGCGCACCCGCCGCAAGTTTGCCCTCAACGAGGACAACGGACACCACAGCTGCACACTGGTCAACCTCGGCGCCATGGCGCTCCGCTTAGGGCGCAAAGTGATGCACTTCGACCCCGCCACGCAGCTTGTCATAAATGACGAGTCCGCCAACCAGCTCATCAACGAACCGATGCGCGGTCCCTGGAAAATCTGACCGTATCGACTCCCCTATATCATAATTCACCGAGCTTATCCAACTCCATCCGCAGTTACTCATGAAAACCAATATAACAGCACTGCTGCTGGCACTGGCAATCTTTGCCGGCGGAATGAATTTCCCGGTCACCGCCGATGTGCCGCACGACATAAGCGCCGCCACGCAGCTCACCCCCGGGAGCGACAACTCCCGTCAGGAATATGCCCTCGACGGAGCTGTCAACGATCTGACTCTCAGCAACGACGCCGCCGCGCGGCAACATGCTCTCGAGCTGCTGCAATCGACACTCGCAGCCACCACCGACAACCCTACCCGCGCATTTCTGCTCACCGAGCTTAACAAACTGGCCTCCTCGGCCGACTTCCCCCTCTACCGCACCTTGCTCGCCGACCCCTATCTGGGGCAGACCGCGCTGAAAGGGCTATGCACCATGAAAGGAATCGACGCCGAGGCCGTCCGTCTGGTCAACAAATCGCGCGTTCCCGATGCCCGACTGGCTTACTTAGCCTATTACCGGCGTCTGCCCGGCGTGGAAAAGCAGTTGCTCAAATGGGCGAAATCGGCCGATAAAGCCGCAGCCGCGGCTGCCGTCAACGCCCTGGCAGTGTGCGGCAGCGCCAAATCAATCGCCACTCTCCGCGAGGCCGACACCGACGCATATCTGCAACTCCTTGCCAACCTCGGCGCCGACAAAAACGTCATGGCCGAAGCCGAGAAACTGCTTGCGTCGGACAACAGCGCCCTGCGTTGCGCCGGGCTTAAACTGCTCATGGCCAACGGCGGCGTCGATGCCGCGCGCATCCGCACTATCCTTGCCGACAACGACCCCGCGCTGCGCGCCACGCTTTTAGGGAATCTCCCCGCCACAGCGCAGCAGCAGATCGCCGACGCATACCCCGCAGCCACCGACGCCGCCCGCGTCGACATCCTCAACTGGCTGGGCGACAACCATGTCGAGGCGCAGAAGAATCTGATATGCACCGCCGTGGCATCGCAGTCGGCACCCGTGGCATGCGCCGCCATTGAGGCCGCAGGCAAAATCGGAGGCAACGACGCCCTGAGCGCCATCATAGGCCGCATGGGCGACAGCGCCACCGCCGACGCCGCCCGCTACGCCCTGCAATGCTTCAACGGCGACATCTCCGCCGGCATCCTCGGCGCCCTCCGCAGCGACAACCCGCTGACGCTGGGCAACGCCCTTGCGCTCGCCTCGGAGCGTCGCATGCGCGATGCATATCCCGCCGCAATCCGCCTGTCATCAAGCGCCGACGCCGGTGTGGCGGCAGCAGCAATGAAGGCCCTCGCGGGTGTCTCCGCTCCCGACAATTTCCCGCAGCTTGCGGCCATGCTCCGCGAGGCCGCGCCCGACCGCATCGACGACACCCGCAACGCCGCCGCGGCATCCATCGCCTCGCTCGACGCCGCAAGCCGGCTCTCCATCATCAAGGCAGGGATGGAGGGGTATGCCGAGCCTTGGCGCTTCTATCCCATGCTCGCACACACCAACACCCCTGAGGCCGTGGCCATCATCAGCGAGGGCTACAAAGCCGCTCCCGAGGGCGCCGTCGACGCCATGCTCATGGTGAACGCACCCGCCGCCATCGAGCCGGTGTTTGCCCTCGCCTCCGACGAAAAGGCACCCCGCCGCGACGATCTTATCCGCCACTACACCCGTCTGGTGTCGGCCACCGACGACGACCACGCGCAGAAATACACCCGTCTGGGCCGCGCATTCGAGCTGACGCCCGGCGACGACGCCCTGCGCGAACTTGTCGCCGCCCTGGGCAAACTCCCCACCGGCGAGTCGCTGAAATGCACAGCCCGCTATCTCGACAACGATGCTACGGCTGCCACCGCCGCGTGGTCGGCCAGCGCTATCCTCAAAGCCAATCCCGCGCTGCTGGCCGATGCCGACAACCGCGCCACCGCACAGAAAGCCATCGACCGCTTCCTTGTGGAGAAAGAGAAGGGCAACGCCGATGCCGGTTACGCCGCCGACATGCTCCGCGGTCTTATGAACTAAGGTCCTACGAGGCAAGGCCCGGCTCTGACCAAGGCCCGGCTCTGACCAAGGCCCGGCTCTGACCAAG
>CALJCO010000132.1 GCA_938023905.1 uncultured Collinsella sp.
CGACGCTGCGCGGGCCGCATTTGGACAATCTGACGTTCAACTTCAAGGGCGCGACCAGAAGGTCAGCGCCCTTTCGTTTCACGTCACCTTGTCTCAAATGCGGCCCGCTCGCTGACGTCGCCAATACATCGGCGTTGCCTTGGCCGTCAATAGTCATTGGGGACGTTCTTAAACGACTACCCAACGGCTATTGAGCACATGGCTCGCATGGCAGCCGTCTCTTTTATGTTTCCTTTAGCCGTTGCTGCCTAGGATGGGGGTTAGTCGGTAGGAAGGGAGCGTCTATATGGACGACGCGAGCGAGCGTGCAATCGAAGAGGACATGCTCGATCAGTTCAATTACTTTGACGATGAGGATGAGGAGCTAATCGATCGTCGCGAGCCGGCATCGCTTGACTCATTTGATCTGGTCGATGAAGAGACTGATGAGGTTGAGGACGAATCAACGGAGTCCCCACAGTCTTCGCGCCTTGACTCGCTGCTTTCGAGAGCCCCCATGCACCACGGTGTTCGTGCCGGCGCACTCCATATGAAAACTGACTGGCACCAGATCGTGACGGCAGGCGATGAGCTTGCCGTCGATGCGCCGCTCACCGATAAGTCATCCATCATCTGCCGCACCGGTATGCTTATGCTCGCGAGCGGAACGGGTGCCTGGCGTGTACGCGATACCATGAATCGCGTCGCCGCCGTACTCGGTGTCACCGTCCACGTTGACTTAAGTCTTCTGTCGTTTGAGTGCACCTGCATCGAAGATGGCCACTGCTTTAACGAGGTTGTCAGCCTGCCCACAACGGGAGTCAATACCCATCGCATTTGGATGATGGAGAGCTTCCTAAAGGAAATCGAGACGTATGGGCGCCGGTTTACCGTGCACGAATACCACGAGATGCTCAAGACCGTTGAGAGTTCAAAACCCGATTACTCTCCCTGGCAACAGGGCCTTGCGGCAGCTTGTGCTTGCGGCGCCTTCGTCTTTTTGCTCGGCGGCGGCCCTATCGAGATGGCCTGCGCATTCGTAGGCGCTGGTGTTGGCAACTTTGCTCGCTCTCATATTCTCAAGCAGGGTCTTGGCCAGTTTAGCGCGCTGACGATTGGCGTTGCGCTCGCTTGCGTTTCGTATCTGCTGGCATTGCTCGGCCTTGGCCAGGTCGTACCGGGGGCAATGTCGCACCAAGAAGGCTATATCGGCGCCATGCTCTTTGTGATTCCCGGCTTTCCCCTCATTACGGCAGGCCTCGACATCGCTAAGCTCGATATGCGAAGCGGCATTGAGCGTCTTTCGTATGCCGTGTCGATTATTGTGATGGCGACCCTTGTGGGCTGGATGGTTGCCGAGTGTGTGGGGCTGGCACCGGATGATTTTGCCCCGCTCGGCCTTTCGCCGCTTGCCCTTACGCTCCTGCGCGTGGTGATGAGCTTCGTTGGCGTATTCGGCTTCTCGGTGATGTTCAACAGCCCGGTAAAGATGGCCGCGGCAGCTGGGCTGATCGGCGCCGTGTCCAATACCTTGCGCCTTACGCTCGTCGATGCGCCGGCGCTGTTTCCCTTCCTGGGCCTCAGCGCGGGAATGCCTCCCGAGGCGGCTGCATTTATCGGGGCGCTCGTTTCGGGTTTGCTGGCAAGCCTGGCAGAAATCAGGCTCACCTACCCACGTATCGCCCTCACGGTGCCATCGATTGTCATTATGGTGCCGGGCTTGTATCTGTATCGCTCGATGTATTACATGTGCACCTTCGACACGGTCAATATGCTCGGCTGGTTTGTGCGTGCAGTGCTCATCGTGGCGTTTTTGCCCGTTGGTCTGGGTGTGGCACGTACACTCACCGACCCCCGCTGGCGCCACACCAGCTAATTGGTGCAAATGAAACTGATCCGCAAAACATGAACGTGGATAATCTCCCGTTTTTGACCTGTTTACGGGCTCAAAACGGGAGATTATCCACGTTCGTGGAATGGGTGTCCGAAAATCCACGCTCGTTGGGCCGATGCAGACGCACCTGGCAATTCCTTTTTTGTAGACGTTGTCGCGCGGCTACGGGCAGGAAAGGTCCCAACGGTTAACATATACTCCATATGGGTAAAGAGACCAAAGCGCTGCCGCGGGCGGCGCTTTGCGTTTGAAAAAACTAGCTCGTCTAAGAGGAACTAGCATGTTAGACCGTTTTACCGATCGCGCGCGCAAGGTCATGTCCATGGCCAAGCAAGAAGCGCTCGATCTTCACTCAAATAAGGTGGGTACCGAGCACCTGCTGCTCGCACTCGCCAAGGAGGACGAGGGCATTGCCGCCGAGGCACTGCGTTCGCTCGATATCTCCTACGACGACATCATGGATACTCTTAAAGAGGTCCAGACCACGGTTCCCGAGCCCAGTGAGGAGACCGAGGCGGCCAAGCTCGCCTTTACGCCGCTCGTCATTAGCGTGATGGAGCGTTCATTCCGCGTGGCGCGTGAAAACAACCAGACCTACGTGTCGACCGAGCACTTGCTGATCGGCATCGTCGAAGAGGGCAACGGCATGGCCATGGACATCCTCATGCGCCTGGGTGTGTCGTCCGCCTCCATCAAAAAGGCTATCGAGAAACTCACCGCCAAGGACCAGGATAAGAAGCGCCCGCTCGCTGGCGCCGGTGCTGGTCGTCCCGGTACGGGCCTGCCGTTCTTTAGCGGCTCGGATGCCTCCCAGCAAAAGGGGAGCGGCACCGATACACTTAAGCAGTTCGCGACCAACCTTACGCAGAAGGCGCGCGACGGCGAACTCGATCCGGTGATCGGCCGCGAAAAGGAAGTCCAGCGTATGATGGAGATCCTTTCGCGCCGCACCAAGAACAACCCTCTTATCCTGGGCGATCCCGGCGTGGGCAAAACGGCCATCGTCGAGGGACTGGCGCAACAGATTGCTGCCGGCAACG
Organism: uncultured Collinsella sp.; assembly: GCA_938023905.1. Taxonomy (GTDB): domain Bacteria; phylum Actinomycetota; class Coriobacteriia; order Coriobacteriales; family Coriobacteriaceae; genus Collinsella. The sequence continues at coordinate 2,914 of CALJCO010000132.1, forward strand.
TGCCCGAGAACCTCATGAACCAGAATATCTGGACGCTCGACCTGCCGGGTCTCGTTGCGGGCGCCAAGTATCGCGGTGAGTTTGAGGAGCGCCTCAAGAACGTGATCCAGGAGGCAACCGAGGCCGACGACGTCATCTTGTTTATCGATGAGATGCACACCATCATCGGTGCCGGTTCTGCCGAGGGCTCCATCGACGCGAGCTCCATGCTCAAGCCCGTGCTCGCGCGCGGTGCCTTCCAGATTATCGGCGCCACCACGGCCGAGGAATTCCGCAAGTACCTCACCAAGGACCCGGCCTTCGAGCGTCGCTTCCAGACCATCGATGTCGAGGAGCCGAGCGTCGAGGACACGGTCAAGATCCTGACCGCGCTCAAGCCGCGCTACGAGGAGCACCACCATGTGCGCTATACGCAGGGTGCTATCGAGGCCGCCGCGAACCTTTCCAACCGCTACATCCAGGATCGCTTCCTGCCCGATAAGGCCATCGACCTCATTGACGAGGCCGGTGCCCGCGCCCGCATCGCCGCTAACCGCGCGCCCGAGCCGGTGCGCGAGGCCGAGCATCGCATAGAGGAGCTCAAGGCCGCCGCGCAGGAGGCCACCGAGAGCGACGACATGAACAAGGCTGCCGAGATCACCGAGCAGCAGAAGGCTGCCGAGATTGAGCTCGCCGAGGCCAAGGCTGCCTGGACGGCCGAGCTCGACGCCAGCCCGCTCACCATCGATGTCTCCCAGATCGCCGATATCGTGTCCGTGACCTCGGGCGTGCCGGTGTCCTCGCTTACCGAGAGCGAGAGCCGTCGCCTGCTGCAGGCCGAAAGCGTGCTCAAGACCCGCATTATCGGTCAGGATGAGGCTGTCGAGGCAGTTGCCAAGGCCGTGCGCCGCAGCCGCTCGCCGCTCAAGGATCCGCGTCGCCCCGGCGGCAGCTTTATCTTCCTGGGTCCCACCGGCACGGGCAAGACCGAGCTCGCCAAGACGCTCGCCGAGTACCTCTTTGGCAGCAAGGACGCACTCATCAGCTTCGACATGTCCGAGTTCGGTAGCGAGTTCGAGGTCTCCAAGCTCATCGGTAGCCCTCCGGGTTACGTCGGTCACGACGAGGGCGGCCAGCTCACCAAGGCCGTTCGTCGCCACCCGTACTCGGTCGTGCTGTTCGACGAGATCGAGAAGGCGCACCCCGATATCTTCAACATTCTGCTGCAGGTGCTGGAAGAGGGTCGTCTGACCGATAGCCAGGGCAAGACGGTCGACTTCCGCAACACTGTGATCATCATGACGTCCAACGTGGGCGCCCGCGAGATTGCGCAGGATGCAAGCGTGGGCTTTGGTACCACGGGCGAGCAGGGTCTTACCTCGAGCGAGATCCGCGGCCGCGCGATGGGCGAGCTCAAGCGCCTGTTCCGCCCCGAGCTGCTCAACCGCATCGACGACATCGTGGTGTTCCAGAAGCTCTCGGGCGAGAACCTGACCAAGATCGCTCACCTGCTGGTGGACGATCTGCGCCAGCGCCTGATTGCCAACGGCATGAACATCAAGCTCACCGATGCGGCCTATGACAAGATCGTGGCCGAGGGCACCGACCTCACCAACGGTGCGCGTCCGCTGCGCCGTGCTATTCAAAAGCTCATCGAGGACCCGCTGTCCGAGGAGCTTCTGGCCGGCGAGTGGGGTGAGGGCGATACCGTCCTGTGCGACGTGGCCGATGGCAAGTTTGTCTTTAGCCATGGCACGGGCGAGATCCCGGCACCGCGTCCGGCGGGCACGCTCGGTGGCGATACCGCCCCGGCGGCACCGCACACCGGCAACGCCGCGCCCGTGAGCGGCGGCGTGACCTCGGGCCCCGGCGGTATGATGCAAGCCGGCTCTGGTGCGCTGTAGGGATTAAACATACCTTGTATAACGGGGGCGTTTCCGATAAGGAAGCGCCCTCATTTCTATTGAAATGCGCTTCAATCTGCCGTGCTATACTAAAATCGAGATTTAGTATAGCAAAGGAGCTGATATGCCTACGTCAATACTCGACACGCGGCCAGTTCAGATGAACGTGCGTATAGATCGCCAGCTCAAAGAGGCGGGAGACGCCGTCCTGACTCATATTGGCATGACGCCGTCACAAGCCGTTCGGACACTTTGGGAGTATCTGGTCGTTAACGGACGCATGCCCTCGAAGGGAGACGCGGCGGCTCCGGTTTCTGACGGAGTGGAGCCCCAGCGCATGGAGTCAAGGGCCGCGCAAGGCAGCCATATCGTTCGCGATTCGTGCCTCAAATACGGCATCCCCATCCCTGAGTTCTCGGGAGACTATGACGACCTCTATGAGGAGGCCATGGCGGAGCGCTATCCCGAATGGGTGGAACTATGAGCACAGAAGGCGTCCTCAAGCTGTTAATCGATACCAACGTATGGATGGATTATTTGTCTGGCAGGTCCGACCGTACGGCAAATGTCGTCCATCTGATCGAGATTGCCGACGCCTCGGAGCGGATTGCCCTGTTTGCCTCGTCGCTTTCGGTCAAAGACGTTTCATATCTTGTCTCGGCGGCAATCAAGCAGGAGTGCCGAAGAAAGACTGGATCACTGAGCGATAACGCCATTGCGGCGGCAGACGAAACGGCTTGGGCATGCGTTCGACAGATGCGCGAGCTAGCCCTCATCGCCCCGGTCGGTGCAGACGAGGTCTTCGACTCCTTTGTGTTCAAGTACCACCACAATGACTTTGAGGACGACCTGATGCTGGGCGTCGCCAATCGCATTGATGCCGATTACGTTGTGACGGAGGACAAGAATCTTATTAAACATACCAATGGTGTATGCATTAATGTTCAACAGGCGTTGAGGTTGGTTGAAGGGTCCAACGCCCCTTCGGCACGGCCCGTCTAGCCTGCTTTATCTTAATAAAGTGGCGTTTCCCCGCCGTTAGCCGATGATGCAAGGGCGCTCGGCGTTTTCGACTGGTTTATGCACGCAAAGTCTGGGAATATACAAGTCGCATGTCTTACTGTCTAACCAGTTGCGCCAAGGAGGCACCATGGATTACAAGATCACCGGCTACGAGCCCGCCCAGCTGTTCCATTTCTTTGAGGAGGTCAGCGCGATCCCCCGTGGGTCTGGCAACGAGAAGGGCATCAGCGATTTCCTGGTTGCGTTTGCTAAGGAGCGCGGCCTCGATGTGTACCAGGACGAGGTCTACAACGTCATCATTCGCAAGCCCGCTTCTGCCGGCGCCGAGAATGCTCCGACCGTGATGCTGCAGGGCCACATCGATATGGTGTGCGACAAGTTGGGCTCCGTTGAGCACGACTTTACGACCGATGGTATCGACCTGGTCGTCAAGGACGGCGTCCTCACCGCTAACGGCACCACTCTGGGCGCCGACAACGGTATCGCCGTCGCGCTTATGCTTACCGTGCTCAACGACGATTCGATTGCCCATCCGGCCCTCGAGTGCGTGTTCACCACCGACGAGGAGACTGGCCTGGTCGGCGCCGAGACGCTCGACAAGTCCCAGATTAGCGCCCGCACCATGATTAACCTTGACTCCGAGGAAGAGGGCGTTGCCACCGTCAGCTGCGCCGGCGGCGTCGTCGTTACCTACACCTGCCCCATCGCGCGCGAGCACAAGACCGGTAGCACCCTCACGCTCGACATCTCCGGCCTGCTGGGCGGCCACTCCGGCAGCGATATCCACCTGGAGCGCGGCAACGGCAACCTCATCATGGCCCGCATCATCGACCGCCTGATGGTTGCCGGCGCGCCCGCCATCGTGAGCTTTAACGGCGGCACCAAGGACAACGCCATCAACCGTGAGTGCAAGGCTGTTCTGGTCTATGCCGACCACGCTGCCGCCGAGGCCGCGGCCCAGATCGCAAAGGACATCATCGCCGACGTCACTGCCGAGCTCGAGGTCTTCGACCCCGGCTTTACCTGCACCGTCGAGATTGCCGACGACGCCGAGGTCGAGGCCATGGACCAGAAGTCCGCGCTTGCCCTCATCCGCGCCCTGCGTCTTGCCCCTAACGGCGTGATTCGCCGCAACGTCGCCACTGACGGCTCCGTCGAGGTTTCCTCCAACATCGGCGTGGTCGCCACTTCCGACGACCAGGTCAAGATCATGCTGTCCCCGCGCTCCTCGATCACCTCGCTGCAGAACGAGTTCAAGGACCGCCTGCAGACGCTGGCCGATGTCTTGGGCTTCGACGCCAAGTTCGAGTTCGAGTATCCCGGCTGGAGCTATGCCGAGCATTCGCCGGTCCGCGACGTTTTTGTCGAGAGCTATCGCGAGCTCTTTGGCTCCGAGCTGCGCATCGAGTCCATTCACGCCGGCCTTGAGTGCGGCCTGTTTGCTGAGGCCCTGCACGGCCTGGACGCCATCGCCGTGGGCCCGACGCTCTCCGATGTCCACACCCCGGACGAGAGCATGGAGCTCGCTTCTGCCGAGCGCTTCTACGAGCTGCTCATCGACGTCCTCAAGCGCCTCGCTGCGTAAAGGTCGCGCTAGCAGCAGTTCGAGCCACGTGCTAGCGGATTGCAAATGACATTACGAGAGGGGGCATCCGAACTTTTGCGACGGGTGCCCCCCCCCTCTTCTTTTAAGAAATGTGGATTGATTGGCGCCTAGCCCATATCCGCCTTGATGAGGTCGAGGGTGCGCTGGCAGTTTTCGCGGACGGGGCCGAGCATGTGCTCGCGCAGGTCCGCCATGCCGGGCAGGTCGGCGTATTCGTCCATGATCTCTTCCATGCAAATGGGCACCTCGTAGGCGAGGTCCATCATGGTCGCAAAGCAAAACTTCTCGGATAGCCCGGCATCGGTGAGCGCCGCCTCCAGCGCGGGGTCGCCCATACCGTGGTATCGGCGGATAGCGCCTGGACCGATGCGCCCCACTCGATTTTCGCCGCCAACGCTCATGGCAAGGCGCGCCCGGCGGCGCATACGCTCGTACGCCAAGCCCGATGCGACATCGTACATGGGTGCGAGCGCTGCGTTTGTGCCTTTGCCTAGGATGAGCGAGTAGTTTTTAGCGTGTGCGTCAGGCGCTCCGATAATGGCGTTATAGAACAACATATAGGTAAAAAGCACAAGATTCATGTGGTGGGGGACTGTGTTAATCAGTCGTTCTTGGATGTCTCGTGTGGTTGGTCCTCCGTCGGCGGTGTATTTCTGGCTTGGCAATACACCGAGCGCCTGGCAAAAGTCCTCCTGATGCAGCCTTTCGATATTTCCGCTGCTATTGACCATTCTGTCGTACCGTTCAACGACGAGCGCGGCTTCGTCTTCAAATGTGCAATAGGAGACGTTGGCAGTTGGAATGCCAACACGCCGAGCCGTTTTCATGCAGACGAATTCGTTTAAGGCCTGATGTTTGAACCCAACGACACCATTTTTGAAGATATGGGTAGTGGGGGATGACCCTAGACATTCGCACCATTGGCCATCATGCCAAGCTAGTGCAAATTTGCCTTGGTTGCCGCCCAGGGACCAGCTTTCGTTGGAGCCCATCCATGTCTCTCTTTCGTCATCGCGAATTGCTTTGAGCTTGTGAGCGATTTGAGAATTGGTAAGCGGGCGGTATGTCGAGACCCTGCCGCGGGCGGCGCCTAATTGATCGGTTCGACAAAACTGAACGGCCCCTGCGCAGTCAAGACCGATATGGCACAAGAGGGCGACGGGGTTGTTGGATGCAACGTCATGCTCGGCGGCAATAGCGCGGCGCTGCTCTTGGCTGTCGGGCAAAAGGCCAAATAGGAACGGGCGGACGATGTTATGGCCATACGTGCGATTGGAAAGCGGCATTGTAAGCGATAGTGGTGCTCCGCGATAGGTTGGGGCGTATACAAAGCTGCAGAGTCCATGCTCGTCTTGCCGGAGAGTGCCTGCGATTTCGCCACAAATGAGGGTCGCAAGCTCCATCTCTGCCATTTATTTCACAACCTTACAGCCAAAGGAGAGGTCTGAAGTGTCGGAAAGGCCTTGCTCGGCTGCGATTTGGGCCAGCAAGGCACCATAGGAAGATGGCGTTCCCTGTCGAGCGGGTCGTCTGCCTACGCTTGGCTTTGGCAGGGCATTCGAGTTCGCGATAGGGAGGTCCGCTTTCGTCGTCGGATGTTCGGAGGGCGATGCGATGGAGTCGTTATCGCTTTGCGCAAAGAGACCTATGCCGAGTGCGTTAAAGACGGACAGCAACTTGTCGAGTCGAATGCCGGTGGCGTCTCCTAGCTCGAGCGATGCGAGCAGGCGCTCGGAAACACTGGCCGTTTTGGCGAGGGCGGCACGGGTGAGACCCTGAGCCTCGCGTGCCTGGCGCACGTAGATGCCAGCTTGGCGCGGTGTGGTGATGGGAAGGGTATTCACGGCGATCTCCTAACGTGCAGACTTTTGCATATCAGTATGACATGCAAAAGTCTGCACGAAAAGGCCTCATGCAAAGTTTTGCATGAGGCCTTGTACTGGCGTTGAGTTTTGAGCGATTGTGTTTGGCGTTACAGCGCCAAAATCCCCAGATGCTCAAGCAAGATCTTAAGTCCGATGAGGATGAGCACGATGCCGCCCACGATGGTGGCAGGTTTTTCGTAGCGCGCGCCAAAGGTGTGGCCGATCGCTACGCCGGCGACGGAGAAGATAAACGTTGTGACGCCGATAAGCGATACGGCGGGAACGATGTCGACCGAAAGCGCGGCGAACGAGATGCCCACGGCCAGGGCGTCGATTGAGGTGGCGATGGCGAGGATCAGGTACTCGCTCAGTTCAATCTTTTCAGCATTCTTGCCGTCGCCTTCATCCTCGTCCTCGGTAAAAGCCTCCCACAGCATTTTGCTGCCGATGAAGGCCAAAAGGATAAAGGCAATCCAATGGTCGATGGGGCCGATGATGCCCATGAATTGACTGCCGAGTGCCCATCCGATTACGGGCATGCCGGCCTGAAAGCCGCCAAAGAACAAGCCGAGCACCACGGCAACTTTAAGGTTGATCTTCTTCATGCCAAGGCCCTTGCAGATGGAAACGGCAAAGGCGTCCATCGAAAGGCCAACGGCGAGCAACACGAGCTCTGCGAGTCCCATAGTCTGGCTCCCTCTCTGCGGGCGGGCCCGCGTGTACCTCTTGGGGGAGTAACAAAAAAGACTCGTGGCGTACGCGTTGCGCGCACAGCCACGAGTCTCGTTCATTAAGGCAAGCCAGACCGTTTCGGCCAGTGTGTTGACTTGCCGCGCCACCGGAGGCGAACCCGATCACGCGACTACTCCCTCATTTATGCGAATCTCGATGCTACCACATAAGCAGCTCATTTGGATTGGGGCTCTCAGCTGTGTTCGCTCATTCTGTAAGCATCGGATTTTGCGGGCGTCACAGGGGCAAACCGTGAGAAACTTATTGACGTTTATGGAGCGTATACGATGGGAGCGATGCCTTGGATAAGAACGAGCTGCAAAAGCGTATGGAACAGGCCATTCGCCTGACGGCACCTGGCCAGCCGATCCGCACCGCCCTCGACATGATCATTGCTGGTCACCTGGGCGCCCTTATCTGCGTCGGCGACACCGAAAACGTGCTCGCTGCTGGTAACGACGGCTTCCCGCTCAACATTTCGTTTACCTCGAACCGCCTGTTCGAGCTTTCCAAGATGGACGGCGCTATCGTTATCGATGGCGACCTCACCCAGATCCTGCGCGCCAACTTCCACCTCAATCCCGATCCCTCGCTCGCCACGAGTGAGACGGGCATGCGTCACCGTACCGCCGCTCGCATGTCGGTGCTCACCGACGCCATCGTGATCTCGGTTTCGGCTCGTCGTGCCGTCGTCAACGTGTACGTCCACGGTAAGAGCTACGAGATCCAGCCCGTCACCACCATCATGAGCTCGGTCAACCAGCTCGTCGCCACGCTCCAGACCACCCGTCAGTCGCTCGACCGCTCCTTGCTGCGCCTGACGGCCCTTGAGCTCGACGACTACGTCACGCTCGCCGACATCACCGGCATTTTCTCGAGTTTCGAGATCATGCAGCAGGCAAAGACTGAGCTTAAGGATTGCATTGTCAAGCTGGGCAACCAGGGCAAGCTCGTGCAGATGCAGCTCGAGCAGCTCGCCGGCTCCAGCATGGATACCGAATACGACCTGATGATTCGCGACTATGCGAGCGATTCCTCCGAGGCCAATGCCGAGAAGATCCGCGCCAACCTGAGCCGCATGACGCCTAAGGACCTGTCCGACCCGCAGCATGTGGCGGCAGTTCTGGGCTACGACGACCTGGACGAGGACTCCGTCATGACACCGCTGGGCCTGCGCACGCTTTCGCGCGTGTCCGTCGTGCGCGACGGCGTGGCCGAGAAGATCGTCGACGAGTATGGATCGCTGCAGGAGCTCATGGACGACATCAGCGAAGATCCGGAGCGCCTGGGCGACTTTGGCGTCAACAACCCTGCCATTCTTGCGGACTCCCTGTACCGCATGAAGGGCACCAAACAGGGGAACGCATAATGGCGCCCGTATGCGCCGTGGTCGTTGCCGGTGGCAGCGGCCAGCGCTTTGGTAACCCCGGTGGTAAGCAGCTCGTCAATGTAGCGGGCCGTCCGCTTATGAGCTGGTCCATCCGCGCATTTGACCGTAGCAATAAGGTCGGCCATATCGTCGTGGTTTGCCCTGCCGAGCGTCGTGCCGAGATGCGCCGCCTGGCCATCAGCCCGTATTCGTATAGCACGCCCATCAGCTTTGCCGATGCCGGCGAGACCCGCCAGGATTCCACCCGCGCCGGCGTGCACGCGGTGCCGACGGGTTTCGAATATGTCGCCATCCACGATGGCGCCCGTCCGCTCATTACGACCGAGGCTATCGACCACGCTATCGACGTGCTCGTGAGCGACCGTGCCCTCGACGGTGTCGTGTGCGGCCAGCCTGCCATCGACACACTCAAAATCGTCGATGGCGACAACATCGTCGAGACGCCGCCGCGCGAGCTGTACTGGGCCGCGCAGACACCGCAGATCTTTAGCGTCGACGCCATGAAGCGCGCCCACACCGCAGCTATCGCCGAGGGCTTTATCGGGACCGACGATTCTTCGCTGGTCGAGCGCATGGGTGGGCGCGTCCGCTGCGTCCAGAGCCCGCGCGATAACCTTAAGGTGACGGTACCCGAGGACCTGCGTCCCGTAACCGCGATTCTGCTTGGCCGCATGGCCGAGGGAGAGGACCTTCCCCATGTTCAGTAACCTGCGCATTGGCCATGGCTACGACGTTCACCGTCTGGTGGAGGGGCGTCGATGTATCATCGGCGGTGTCGACATTCCCTACGAGCGCGGTCTGCTGGGCCACTCGGATGCCGATGTGCTCGCGCACGCGCTGGCCGACGCCATTTTGGGCGCCTGCCGCGGGGGAGACATTGGCAAGCTATTCCCCGATACCGACCCCGCCTATGAGGGTGCCGATTCGATGGTGCTGCTCGCTCGCGTGATGGACTATGCGCGCGAGCTTGGCTTTGAGTTTGTCGATGCCGACTGCACCATTGCCTGCCAGCAGCCCAAGATCACCCCGCACCGCGATGCCATGCGCGCCAACCTGGCCCATGCCCTGGGCGTTGACGTCGAAAACGTGGGCGTCGCCGCCACTACGACCGAAAAACTCGGCTGGGAAGGCCAAGGCGAGGGAATTGGCGCTTGGGCCGTCTGCCTGCTACAGAAAACCGTTAAGGAGTAACGAATGCGTATCTACAACAGCGCTACCCATAAAAAGGAAGAGTTCCAGCCCATCGAGTCCGGCAAGGTTCGCATGTACGTGTGCGGCCCCACGGTCTACGACAACATCCACATCGGCAATGCCCGCACGTTCATCAGCTTTGACGTGATTCGTCGCTGGCTCATCGCGAGCGGTTATGAGGTCACGTTCGCCCAGAACCTCACCGATGTCGATGACAAGATCATCAAGCGCGCCAACGAGCAGGGCCGTACGGCCGCCGAGGTCGCGACGGAGTTCTCCGACAAGTTCATCGGCGTCATGCGCGCTGCCAACGTGCTCGACCCCGATGTGCGTCCCCGCGCCACCAAGGAGATCGGCCCCATGATCGCCATGATCAAGACGCTTATCGAGCAGGGCCACGCTTACGCAGCCGATAACGGCGATGTGTACTTTGCCGTGCGCAGCGATCACAACTACGGTCAGGTCTCGGGCCGCAACATCGACGACCTTATGGTTGGCGCGCGCATCGAGGAGAACGAGGACAAGAACGACCCGCTCGACTTTGCCCTGTGGAAGGCCGCCAAGCCCGGCGAGCCCAGCTGGCCGAGCCCCTGGGGCGAGGGCCGTCCCGGTTGGCACACCGAGTGCGCCGCCATGGTGCACCGCTACCTGGGCACCCCGATCGACATCCACGGCGGTGGCTCCGACCTTGCCTTCCCGCATCACGAGAACGAGTGCGCCCAGGCTACCTGCGCCTGGCACCAGGGCTTCTCCAACACCTGGATGCACACGGGCATGCTGCTGGTCGACGGCGAGAAGATGTCCAAGTCGCTCGGCAACTTCTTTACGCTGGCCGAGGTCCTCGAGCAGCACTCCGCTGCCGCCCTGCGCCTGCTGATGCTGCAGACGAGCTATCGCTCGCCGCTCGACTTTTCGTGGGAGCGCCTGGAGGGTGCCGAGAACTCGCTCGCGCGTATCGCCGGTACGGTCGAGAACCTGCGTTGGGCTGCGAACCATGCGACGGCCGATGCCGATGAGGCAGCATCCGAGGCGTTTGCCGCCAAGGCCGCCGAGACCCGTGCCGCTTTTAAGGAGTGCATGGACGACGACTTTAACACCGCCGGTGCCATGGGCGCCGTCTTTGGCTTTGTCACCGAGTGCAACCAGTATCTGGAGCAGGCGGGCGACGCTGCCGACAAGGCCGCAGCCTTGGCTGCCGCCGATACGCTGGTCGAGCTGCTCGATACGTTTGGTGTTGAGCTTCCTGAGCCCAAGGTCGAGCTGCCGCTGGGCCTGCTGGGCGTTGCCGCCGGTCTGGTTGCCTATACGGGCGACGACGTGGACGAGGCTGCTGCCAAGATTCTCGAGGCCCGCGCCGAGGCCCGTGCCGCCAAGAACTGGGATCTGGCAGATGCCATCCGCGATCAGCTCAAGGACCTGGGCCTCACCATTGAGGATACTGCCGCGGGCACTCGTATTAAGAGTCTCTAGTATTTGTCGACCGTTCGAGGTGCGGCAGATTGCCTTGAAAGAGGAGGGCATAGACCTGGTGGTCATGCCCGACGATTGAAAGGCAAGGTGCCATGGCTCGGACGGTCGATTCTTGTTCGTTATCTATTTAAGGAGGCCGTTTTATGGCCGACAATCGCAAGCGTGCGCCTCGTGGCGGCAAGCAGACTGCTTCTGGCTCGCGTCCGATTCGCCGCAACGACCGCGCTGCCGCTCCCAAGGGCCAGCGCGATCGCGCCCAGGCCGCACGTCCGCAACGCGATCGTAACCGCGACGCTATCCAGGTTCCCAAGGGCGAGTTTATCGAAGGTCGTCGTGCTGCCGCCGAGGCGCTGCGCACCGGTTTTCCCATCAAGTGCGCGCTCATCGCCGAGGGCGGGGAGCGCGATGCCGCTCTGTCGCGCCTGGTCGATGACCTCAACGCCACGGGTGTCCGCATTAAGTATGTGCCGCGCGCGCAGCTCGATGCGCTGTCGAGCCATGGCGCTCACCAGGGCATTGCGCTCGAGGTGGGCAACTTCCCTTACGCCGATGTCGCCGACATCCTCGACCGCGCAGGCGAGGGCCCGGCGCTTGTCGTGGTGCTCGACCATGTGACCGACGACGGTAACTTTGGCGCCATCGTGCGCTCTGCCGAGGTTGTGGGCGCAGCGGGCGTCATCATCGCCAACAAGCGTGCCGCCGGCGTGACCGTGGGCAGCTACAAGACCTCCGCCGGCGCCGTCATGCATCTGCCTATCGCGCAGGTGCCCAATATCGCTCGTGCGCTCGATGACCTCAAGGCCGCCGGCTTTTGGGTGGGTGGCGCTTCCGAGCATGCCGAGGGCAGCTGCTGGGATGCTCCCTTCGAGGGCCGCGTGGCGCTCGTCATGGGCTCCGAGGGCGACGGCATCTCGCGTCTGGTGCTCGAGAAATGTGACTTTTTGACCAAGCTTCCCCAGCGCGGCATGACCGAGAGTCTCAACGTGGCCCAGGCGACCACCGCGCTGTGCTTTGAGTGGCTGCGCCACAATGCCGGCGAGCTCATGGGGGAGGAGTAGCGCATGTCCAAGAAGAACCGCGCCAAGTCCAAGGCCAAGCGCTTTGGCGAAGGCTCGGCCAAGCCGATTGTTTCGGCCGCGACCTATGGCGTGGGCGGCAATGCGTTTGCGCAGGCCATCGCCGACCCGGTCTCGACGGTGCACTCCAATAAGCCCGAGCTGCTGGTGGTCGACGGCTACAACGTGATCCACTGCACGCCGCGCTACGAAAAGCTCGTCTACGACCATTCCGATGATCCGTATTCCAGCGACGTTCACGATATGGCGCGCACGGCACTCATCAACGATGTTGCCGCGTTTGCCCAGGGCCGCTACGAGGCCGTGATCGTGTTCGACGGCGCGGGCAACATCTCCAACGAGCGCCCCAACCTACCGGCCCGCGGCGTGCGCATCGAGTTCTCGCCGACGGGCGTCTCTGCCGATACCGTGGTGCAGAAGCTCTGCATCGAGGCACGCGAGGAAGGCCGCGCGTGCTCCGTGGTATCGAGTGACGGCACGATCCAGGCTGTCGTCATGGGGAAGGGCGTCACGCGCATCTCGAGCCGTATGCTGGTGGACGAGATCAAACAGATCGATAACGACGTTCACGAGGCCGAGGAGGCCCCGCAGATCAAGATGACCCTGGGCAGCCGCTTGAGCCCCGAGGCGCTGGCCAAGCTCAAGGCCCTGCGCGGGAGGTAGGGGAGCTGACGGCGCGACGCTGTCTCGCTAACTCCATTCAGCGATGTCGATCATTCTACGGAGGCGCCATGTAAGCGCCTCTTTTAGATATGGCAGCCTTGCCGTGAGCGCGTTGTTTCTGGACAGAATCTCGATTGCCTCGTCAACGAAGCCTTCGAGTTTGTCGCCGTCAAACCAGCCCATGTCCTCGACGAGCAACATTTGTTTGGCGGGGCTTGAATGAAATTGTGCGCTGGTAAAACTGTGCTCTCCCGCCCTAAGCTCCTCTAGTGATATGTTGCACCAGAGTGATGAGCCCGAATCGAAGATGGGGGCTGGTCTGCAGACCAGTGAGTTGACGTTTCGCACGAGGCCGAAGTTGCGCCAATGACGATCGTAGTTGGCAATGATGTCGTCACATACGATCATGCGGTCAAGGGCGTCTTTTATATCTGTCGCTCCAAGCTCCTCACAGTTTGCTACATACCGTTCGTAATCGGTTAGTCGCTCGTCTGCATTTGCATGCTGGTTTACATAGAACGCAGGGACATATTCTTCTTCGTCAGTTAAGAAGACATTGCATGTGCTCAAGGCAGAAGTACCTGTGCCTTCGAGCGAATAGGGTACATAATCGCAAGCGTTTAGGATGCGACGGTGAAGTGCGGTCGCCACCATCTCGTTATAGGGTTCCTGGTTCAGGTGCGCACCTGCCTTGTGGAGTATTCGACGGTCATCCTCGCATGTCCAGTACTTTTGAAGATTGCCGTCCGAGGTGTTGTCGGGCTTTGCGGCAGCTGCCTTGCCCTCTGGGGCGAAGGGCGCGATGCTGAGAGAGACGTCGTCAAAAGCATTATTGAAGAAATTGATATCTTCCCACGCGAGACCGGAGCCTTGGGGTCTAATCCAATACTGGTCGGATAAGGAGAGGCCAAGATTTCGCTGTACGAGTTCATCGGGAACATCGACTGCGGCTTCTGCAAGCAGGGAGGCTAGCCCAATGCGTGCGAGCGGGATACCGCGGCCGCGCCACCAGATGCGGAAGGAGTCGAGCGATACAGGTTTGCTGGGAGCAAAAACTCCAATAGGGGCGTGGGCACGATCGACGTCGGCGCCGATGTGGGTGAAGTCTTTCCGTGATCTGCTGTAGACCAGCTGGGCCACTTCGTGCGTGCGGTTCATGAGGGTAAATGCGATTTCGCTTTTCCCATGCCCGCGACGAGGCCGTCCCCCTCTTTTGGTTGCGGAGCGGAGTCGCGTGTCTACGCTGTCTTTGTCGATAAGCCACACGCCAGAAGCCTTGCGGGCGGTCAGCGCGCCGTTCTTAATGAGCTCCTGCACCCTGCGCGGGGTGATGCCGAGCAGTTCGGCTGCTTCCTTTGTAGTCAACATCGCGAAACCCTTCGCCAGAACGAATAGTTTTATATAGCCAATTGTAATTAAAACTATTCGTTCTGGCGAAGAGTTTTAAGATTGAGGGCGAACTGACAGAAATGAACGGGCTTGGTACGTGTTGTTGCTGGATTTTGCATATTTATATAACGCCGCGCGGCCTGTTGCGCCTCGTCCGCAATTCCTTTATTCTTAATTGGCTTCGCGCGAAAGCGCCAAGTGTGCCAGTGTGGCGCAACGGTAGCGCAACTGATTTGTAATCAGTGGGTTGCAGGTTCGATTCCTGTCACTGGCTCCATGAGAGTTTCGGGCTCTGTTCCTTGTGGGACAGGGCCCGTTTCTATTTAGGTGGTGCGCCATTGGGTCAGCGCCCATCCCGTTTTTGGTTTGTCTCGTCCTCCAGTTTGTCTAAATCTGTAACACCAAGACCGATATTTGGCATCTAACTGTTACAGATTGAGATGAAACTTAGGGTGTTTTAGGAATATCTTGATCTGTAACATGTAGAAGCGGAATAGGTCTCCTGCTGTTACAGATCGAGACAAGGGCAGGTACGGTCCTGGATGTCCTGCTCGAGCGTGGATTTCTGGACACGAGAGAGAAGAAAATCTCCCGACCGGAGAACGAGCGTGGATAATTAACTTGGATAGGGAGCTAAGGTAAACACCGATTGTCTATCGACGGCTTTAGAAACAACGACCCCGATTTCATTGTGGAATCGGGGTCGTTTGTGCCTCAGGAATCCGAATGGATTAATCGAGCTCCTAAGGGACTTCTTGGGTTCTTGCTAATGGTCTGCCGAGGATGTCCCCAATGCAAACAGCGGGCATTTACTCAATATAGTTGGGGTTCTTCTTGATGATCACGCGTGCAGCGATGAACGAGACGACGATGGCGATGACGGCGACAACGCACGCCAGTACGAAGTTGCCCATGGATCCATCGGGAGCGATAAAAATCAGCGCCGAAAGAAGGCCGGGGCATGCTCCCGCAACATACTCCTTCAGGACGAAGATACCTGCGGGGAGTCCCGCGCAGAGGGCGCCGATTGCCGTGCCGACAAGCAGGCGGGGACGCTCGATGAGACAGCCGTAGAACGCGGGCTCAGTTACGCCGCAGAGTGCGGTGACGGCAACCGTGGTGACCATACCCCTCTTCTCCTTGTTGCCTTTCATTGCAGTTGCCAAGGCGAGACTCGTGCCGCCAATGCAGAGGTTTGAGATGAAGCCAAAGATGATGGGCGCCCAGCCGAGCTGCGCCAAGCTCGTAACTTCGATTGCGATGTAGGCCTTATCAAGACCGAGCATGACAAAATAGGGGTTAAGGGCTGCAAGGATTGGAGTAGCGATAAATGCCACGTTATCCATGAGCCACGTGACGGCATCACTCAGCGCGTAGCCCATCATGCTGCCGGCGGGGCCGAGGATAATCAGCTCAACAGGCACGACGATAAACATGGTGAGTAGCGGCTTCAAGAACAGTTTGGTAACGTCCGGGATGATTTTCTGAAGACCGCGATCAACAAAGTACATGAACACAACGCCCAGTACGATTGGCACCACCGTGCTCGAGTAGTCATTCGTCGGGATGGGGATGCCAAGAAAGTCGAGACCCTCAGCACCGCTAATAGACGAGCTAATCATGATTGCGCCCAGCAGCGCGCCCATGATAGGCTGCATCTTCATGACAGCGGCGAGCTGGTAGCCTAGGTAAACGGGCAGGAAGCTAAATGAGGCGCTGAAGATCGCCAGCAGAACCTGAGCAGTTCCGCTATCGGTGCTCAATCCACAATAATTGACCAGGAGATTCTTAATCGAAAGAATGAGTCCGCCTACGATGAGCGCCGGGACGATGGGCATGAATACCTGTGC
>CALJCO010000133.1 GCA_938023905.1 uncultured Collinsella sp.
TCCCTGTGGAGCCGAGACGTTGACCTCAAAGAATCCCATGATCGGCTCGGTTGAGATGTTGACCGAGATTCTCCCCTGCCGCCAGACATTGATGCCTTCGAAATTGGCGGAAGTCAACGAAGCATAGCCGTCTTCCTGCTCCAAACCCACAATTTGCATGTGCGGATGAACGAGACTACCGCCCGAAAGCGGGCCCTTATTCTTGTACATAAGGACGCTGCGGTACTGTTGGGAATCGATCATCTGCTGCCAGCAACCCAGGGCAAACCGCATCACATGGTGGAGTTCATCCGGCTCATAGGTCACCAGGTCAGCATCGTGGTCGGTCGACTCGATCAGCACGGTTTGACGGGTGGCACGCAGGGTCTTGAACTTATTCTCGAGCCAGATACAGTCACCGTCGCGCCGGATGATATTGGCGAGTTCCTCGGTATTGCAAAAGGGGCACGCGGTGCCGGGACGACGGTTGTCGTCGGGCTTACCGTTCGTCTGTTGAACGTCAAACACCAGCGCCACGGGTTATACCTCCAGCGGCACGATCTTGGTGCCATGGAGCTCGGAGACGCCCAGTGCCGCAGCCACGGTATCGCGGTTGGCCGTGGAAATGCCGCCGCCGGGAAGGATGGTCAGGCGGTCGCCCGCATACTCGACAAGACACGATAGGCGCTCCAGGTTGTCCTCGATCGGCGTGCCGGCGGCACCGCCGTGCGTCAGGATGCGCGTAACGCCGCAATCGGCGAGTGTATCGACGGCATCGAGTTGAGCCTCGGGCGAGAGCTGATCAAACGCCATGTGGAAGGTGATGTCGATGGGCTCACGCTTGCATTCCTCGGTCGCGCAGCCCGCGGCCATCACGAGGGCGCCCAACGTAAGCTCATCGAGCGCCCATCCGCCAGCGCAGGGCTTGCAGCAGCCAAAGACCAAGCCGTCAACGCCGGCGCTTACGGCAAGGCCCAGGTCCATCTCCATCATGCGCAGCTCGTCTTGGTTGTAATGAAAGTCACCGCCACGCGGGCGAATCATGCACATCACTCGCGCGTCATGCTCGTGAGCATAGCTGACTGTAGCGCTGATAACACCGGCCGAGGGTGTAGTGCCACCGACGGCAAGGTTGTCGCACAGTTCAATACGCCTTGCACCGACATCGATAGCCGCCGGCACCCGTTCAAAGTTCTCGGCACAAAACTCATACAGCATAGATAGACCCCCAAAGACAGCAGATGTTTTCCGACGGGCATTGTCACACATCCCCATGAAGTTGCGGTGGAATAGGGACTGTTTTGGCCTCTGGAGCCCGTATTCAGTCCCTATTTCACCGCAACTTCATGGGGTGCTGACCGAAATGGTCAGCACCCCTTTTTGCTGTATAGAAGTAGTCGTTGGGGACGTTCTTAAACGACTATTCATTCAAGAACGTCCCCAACGACTATCCCAGGATCAGGCACGCTTTGGTGCGGGAAGGTAGCTGCTCAGAAATGTGGTCGAATGAGAGTTACATCAAAGGAGCACTGGTTGGTGTTTCGCGCGATGCGTCAACCGACACTCGTCGCTATACCGGGGACAGACAGACCGGACTCCCTATACGACAACTGTTGACATCATATACTATGTGTCATATAGTAGGTGTTACACAGTATACTACGAAAGGAGGTGTGCGGATGGAGGCACAGATGAAGCGCGGCTTCCTCGAGGCCTGCGTGCTCGCGGCCATCTCGGGCGAGGAATCCTACGGCTATCAGATCGTGAAGGACGTGCCCGCGAGCATGGGGCTCACGGAGTCCACGCTCTATCCGTTGCTCAAGCGCCTGGAGAAGGCGGGGTGCATCACGGCGCGCTCCGCCGAGCACAACGGGCGGCTGCGAAGGTACTACCGCATCACGGACACCGGGCATGAGCGTATCGCCGAGTTCCTCGCCGAATGGCCATCCGTGCAGGAAATCTACCGTTACGTGAAGGGAGCGCACCATGACGCGCGATGAGTTCTTGAACCGGCTGGGCGAGCTTCTGGCCTGCCTGCCGGCAGATCAGGTAAAGGAAACGCAGGAGTTCTACGCGGAGGCCATCGCCGACCGTATGGAGGACGGCATGACGGAGGCCGAGGCTGTGGCCGCCATGGGCACGCTCGGTGAGGTCGCCGAGGCAACGCTCGACGAACTGCCCGCCGTGCCGCGCGCAATTGCGAGGACCAAGCGCAAGAGCACGGCGCTTCTATGGGCGCTCGCCATCGTGGGCTCTCCGGTATGGATTCCGCTGCTGCTCGCGTTCGTCGCCGTTGCCGCTACAGTCTACATCTGCATTTGGGTTCTTGCGCTCTGCGTGTGGATCGTGGCCGCGGCATTCGGGGGCGCGGGCGTGGTGGGGCTCCTGTTCACCGTGGACGGCATCATTATCGGGCATGTTCCGTACGTTTTAACCTCGATGGGAATGGGATTCGCTTCCATCGGTGTGGCGCTCCTCGCGGGAGCCGGTGCCTGGACGGCGTCCAAGCAGATCGCGCGCCTCTCTGCCCTTTGGGCGAAGAAAGCCGTTTCGCCCTTCTGGAAAGATCGAGGCAATAAGAGCCGCAGGGGCGCTGAAGCGGCGCCGCTTACGGCATAGGAAGGAGTGCAAACATGTCCAGCGTAAAAAAGATTTACCTTGCCGTAGCGGGTGGGCTTGTTGCCACGGGGCTCGTCCTGGCTGCTATCGGATTTGTGGCCTCCGGCTTTAACCTCGCTGTGTTCAACACGCAGATCGACCTGCGCGATGACACCATCATTCTGGGTGGTGTTGAAATAGACGACCCGACAGGGCTTCCACTCATCGAGCAGCTTGCCGAAGTTGGCGAGATCCATATTGGGCCTGCAACGGCTGGTTCGTCTTCTCCTCGCAAATGATCGAGCTCGTAGCAGCCATCCCCCTTCGGGCACACCACGACGGGCGTGAGCACGCCGCGCTCGGAGCCTTTTGACCTAGTCGCTGGGGACGTTCTTGAATGACTAGTCGTTTAAGAACGTCCCCAGCGACTAGGTCAAATGCCAGAACCAAAGCAACGCCGCAGGCAGAGGACCGACAGCGAGCGGGCGCCAGAGCGAACAAATTGGCATGAAAAGAGGGCGGCATAG
>CALJCO010000134.1 GCA_938023905.1 uncultured Collinsella sp.
CCCGGCATGGACCGCGGCCTTCACAGCTACGGACGCGGCGTGTGGGACCTCGAGTTCTATAACTACGTGCTGCCCAAGCTGGGCTCCTCGGCAGCACACCTCGACCCCAAAAAGCAGGGGCGCTGCATGGCCGAGGTCTTTGGCGCATTTGGATGGCACGAAGGCCTACGCGAGATGAAGTGGATCGCCGATCATTTTTTGGTGCGCGGCGTCAATTGGTTTGTGCCGCATGCCTTTAGCATGGCCGCCTTCCCCGACTGGGACTGCCCGCCGCATTTCTATGCGCATGGCCAAAACCCCCAGTTTGCACACTTTGGGCAGCTTATGAGCTACATGAACCGTACGGCGAGCCTGCTGAGCGGCGGGCGCGCAACGACCCCGGTGGCGCTTCTCTACCATGCGGACGCCGAGTGGGCAGGCGAGGCGAACTTTATGCAGCATGCCGCCTCCGAGCTTATGCGCGCGCAGGTCGACTTTGACATCGTGCCGGCAGAGGCATTTGAGGACGCAGGGCGCTATGCCGTTGAAATTGCCGCAGACGGTAGCGGCTTTAGCGTGAACGGCCAGGCATACCGCTGCCTGGTGATGCCCGGAGCCGAGTTTGTCGGCGAAGCCGTGCTCGACTTTGCCGCGCGTGCCGCAGCCGCAGGTGTTGCCGTGTACGCGCTGGATGAGTTGCCGAACAAGCGCTACGACGGTGACACTGCAGGTCGCGAGGGCTTTGCCTCCCTGGATGCAGCCGCGGTCGCCGGCATCAAGCTCCTGGCGACCACCGAGCTCGCAGACACACTTGCCAACACCGGCATGCAGACCGTGGTTTGCGCCGAGCCCCAGCCCTGGCTGCGCGCACTGCGCTACGAGCGGGCGGGCGAGACCTATCTGATGCTCGTCAACGAGCATCCCAAGCAGGGCATCTCCACTCAGATTGCGCTTGCCGACGGCACACCCGTTGCAGGCGCGCGCCTCGATCTGCTCAACGGCACCGAGCCCGCCGCCTTTGACGGCACGCTCGAGCTGGCTCCCTACGAGAGCTGCATCGTGGTCCTTGAGGCTACAGGTTCCGTTGCTGTGGCAACCGCCGAAGACGAAGCCACATGCGTCGACGGGCCCTGGGCGGTTGCCTTCTCTGCCCCTGGCACCGATGCCTTTGGCGAGTCTGTTGAGCTTGCAGACCTGCACGACCTTTCCTCGGCCGAGTTCCCCGGCAAGGCCGGCACATTCCGCTACCAGGCTTCCTTTGTCCTGGGCGAAGCGGCCACCCGCACCGTCATCGACCTTGGCGAGGTCTTTGAGACCGCAACCGTCACCCTCGACGGCAAATCCCTCGGCACGCGCATCTGTCCGCCTTACTGCTTTGAGGCCGGCGCGCTTTTGGCCGGCGAGCACGCGCTTGCGATCGATATCATCAACATCCTCGACCATGCCGTCCCCGACGTGTTCGGCATGACCGAGCCCTCCGAGCCCAGCGGTCTCTTGGGGCCCGTACGCGTGCTCGGGTAACGCCCCGGGCGCAAACGGCCCAACAAGGACAGCGCCCTATGTTGAGCCCACAACAGACACTATGACCCAATCCAGGGGCACGGAAACGACAGGAGCCCCCGCTCGTGACCGCGGGTCGGGGCTGCGACAATGTTGTTGAAGTGCCAGAGGCGCAGCCGCGCCGCAACGAGGTTGGGAGGCTCCCGTGCCTAGATATTCTACCGCCTTCGGAATGGACGTACACCTCAGGTCCACCACCGTCTGCGCGCTCGACGCGGAGACGGGCGAGGCCGTGACGAGGAGGTTCCGCGGCAACCCCTGGGGCGAGGTCGCGGAGTGGATGTCGGGCTTCCCCGGCCCGTCGCTCGCCGCCTACGAGAGCGGCTACCTCGGCTTCGCCCCGCAAAGGGAGCTCTCCGGGCTCGGCGTCGACTGCGTCGTCGCGGCCGTCTCCAAGGTCCCGAGGTCGGCTGCCGACCTCTCGTCCAAGAACGACCGCAACGACGCGGCCAGGATGGCCAAGGCGATACTGTCGCACGACGTCACCCCGGTATGGGTGCCGTCCCCCGAGATCGAGGGGCTCAGGGACCTCGCCGCCGCCCACGACGCCGCGACCGCGAGGCTCGCGGCGGCGAAGCAGCGGCTCCTGGCGTTCCTAGCCCGCCGCGGCTATGTCTACGGCGGCACGACGCCGGCCGGCAACCCCCGGAAGTACTGGACGTACGGCTTCCTCAGGTGGCTCGACGGCATACACCCCGCCGACGACGGAGGCATCCGGGCGCTTGCGGCGCTGAGGAACGAGGTCGAGGCGGCCGACGAGACGAGGGGGGCCCTCCTCGCCGAATACAGGGCCGCCGTCGCGGCGGGCCCCCTCTCGGCCGAGGTCGAGGCGCTCCAGTCGATCAAGGGGTGCGGGTTCGCGCTCGCCGCCGCCTTCGCGTCCGAGGTCGGCGACTTCTCGAGGTTCCGCTCCGGCAGGCAGGTGACGTCCTACTTCGGCCTCGCCCCGAAGCAGAGGTCGAGCGCGGACTCCGTGCGCCTCGGCGGAATCAGCGGGGCCGGCAACGCGCTCGTCAGGAAGCTGGCTGTCGAGGGGTCCTGGTGCTATGCCCAGGCCGGCCACCAGCCGAAGCTGATGCCCAAGGGCTCCGGCGTGCCCCTCGAGATAAGGATGCACGGGAGGAAGGGGTCCGAGAGGCTCCTGCGCCGCCGCGAGGAGATGATCGCCCGCGGGATGCCGCAGGCGAAGGCGAACGCGGCCACCGCGGCCGAGCTCGTGAGGTGGCTGTGGGCCCTCGGCACGATGTGCCGGGAGGGCGCGGAATAGACATAAGCCCCCGTCCCGGCGAGCCGGGCAGCCTTCGGGGACACCCCCGTTCTCGCTGTGCGCGCGGCGGCCGCCGCATGCGCGAAGACAGACTAGGGGAACCCCGCCGAAGGAGAGGATTGCGGGCCGCCGGAGCGGTATCCGCGGATATGAGACTGAGCCGAAGGCGTCGATGACATGCCGGGGGCGGACCGGGACGGGTTAACGGCAGGCCCCGCCGACCGATTGCAAGCGGTCGGCGGGGCCATTGTGGCCCTTGACAGCGGATTGGGTCATATGAGCGAGCGGGCCCCTGGTGCGGCAAATTGGGCCGAAAGAGGAGGGATGTGTGCTTCCGCACGCGCCCGACGATTGAAGCCCAAGGTGCCGTGCCAAGGGCCCGCGCAGCGTCGAGCGGTCCGTCGTTCATAGACCGGCGGACCAAAACTCCCAGCCAAGCCGAACGTTTTATTTATCGCTATGATTGGTTTATCGCGACGCAAACGCATAGGAGCCATATGGATATCAGGCGGAAGATCACGCAGGGCAAAAGCCTCACCCCCACCGAGCAACAACTTGGGCAAACGGCGCTCGCCATGGGCGAGGATGTGCGCGGGCTTTCCATTAAGGAATTTGCCGCGCGCGCCAACGTTTCGGTCGCGAGCGTTCACCGCTTTTGCAAAAAGCTCGGCCTCGAGGGATTCAAAGACCTCAAGGTCGAGCTCATCCGCCAGGCGACCGAGGCGGGCAACCGGCGCGACGTGGACATCAACTTTCCCTTCGATGCCACCTCCACCCCTGCGCAGGTGATGGAGCGCGTGGAGGGGCTCTACCAGACCACCTTGGCCGAAACGCAGGAGCTGCTCGACCCTACACAGCTCGACCACGCCGCCAAGCTCATCATGCGCGCCGGCACCGTGGACATCTACACGGGCTCGCATAACCTGTATCCAGCGGGAATGTTCCGCGATCGCCTGCTTTCCGCCGGCAAAAGCGCGACGTGCCACGACAGCGTCGAGGCGCAGGTGCGCACGGCACTCGCCTCGGGTCCCGACCATGTGGCAATCATCATCTCCTACAGCGGCCTTGCCCCCAACCTCAAGGAGATCTTGCCGATCCTTAGCAGTCGACATGTCCCGGTCATCGTCATCGGCACGCCGTACTGTGCCCGCATTCACCCCGGCTTTGCCGCCTATCTCACGGTAAGCGACCACGAGAGCATGACGCACCGCATCACGCAGTTCGCCAGCCATATCGCCGTGCAATACGTACTCGATTCGCTCTATAGCAGCTACTTTGCCAAAGATTACGCCCGCTGCTCCGAGTTCTTAGAGCGCTCGTTCCCCTACACCCGCCTGCCCGGACTCAAGTAGCGACGAGCGTGGATTTTTGGACACTCAGATAACGAGCGTGGATAATCTCCCACTTTGAGCCCGCACACAGGCCAAAACCGGGAGATTATCCACGCTCATTTTGGGTCCCCCGGGAACGCATGAGGAGGGCGGATAGACAGCCGTTATTTGCGAGGCGTCAGCGACGTAAAGAGTCCGTGTTGGTTGCAGTAAAGATATATCCTGCCGCGCCCGGTAATATGGAAGCGCGGCTGCACCGATTGCTCTGGATAGAGCTTCTTAAAGCAGATGCCGTCCATAGTCGCATATGCCACAAAGCTAATGTAGTGATCCTTGGTCATGGGATGATCGAGCGTGACGTACCAATCGTCCTCGATGCGCTCGATGGAAAAGGCGTGGTCCGCGTCCGGCTCTTCGGCCTCCTGGGGAAACATCGTGGAGCCACAGCAGCTAAAGCTGCCTTCTCCGAGCGCGTGCACAACGTTTCCGCAGATAGGGCAAACGTAAAAGACGCCTTTGAGCATATTGCCTGCACGGTTGGCATTGGCCCGAATGTCACCAGCCAAAAGCTCAGCCACGCTTATGCCGAGTCTCTGGGCCAAAGGCTCAACGAGGGAAATGTCGGGAAGGCCGCGGCCGGATTCCCACTTGCTGACGGCTTTATCGGTCACGCCAAGGCTTTCCGCCAGGGCGCGCTGGGTGAGGCCGCGCTCTTCGCGCAGCTGCTTGATGGCATGCGCTGCCAAAAAAGTATGGGAGGCATTGGTTTGCCGTGTCTGGTTCATGGGCTGTCCAATCAAATTGAAGAAATGGAGTGAACCGGTTCGACAGTCAGTATCCATTTGAAGGCCAGGCTCGACAACCTACGCTGCGTAGACATGCGCCAATCGAACGAGCGCGGATTTTTGGACGCTCATCCTGAGTAGTCATTTAAGAACGTCCCCAATGACTACTCATTTATGTCTGTCCCCAATGACTACCACGGCAACGCCGATGTTTTGGTAGCGACAGCGAAAACCCGCCAGAGCGAGCAAGGTGCCTTGAAACGAGGCGGCATTGACCTTCTGGTCATGCCGCCGAAGTTGAAAGGCAGATTGCCGCTCTGGCGGGTTTGCAGCGTCGAGCAGTTACGGCGTTTGGTAAAACGCCGTAACTAACGAGCTCCGTACTGCTCGTAGTAGGCGTCGATGGCGGCCTTGAGCTCGTCGTCGATGACAACTTTGCCGTCGATCTCGTGGTTGTAGAGGGTCTCGACGACCTCGGCCATGGAGACGATGCTCGCGACGGGGAAACCGTACTTGGCCTCGATCTCCTTCTGCGCGGTGGTCACGCCGCCCTTGCCGACTTCCATGCGGTTGAGGGACACGATGAGGCCCTTGATCTCGACATCGGCAGCCGCCTTGACCTTGGGATAGGTCTCGTCGATGGACTTACCGCTGGTGGTGACGTCCTCGACCATGACCACGCGGTCGCCGTCCTGGGGCTCGTAGCCCAGCAGGTTGCCCTTGTCGGCGCCGTGGTCCTTGGCCTCCTTGCGGTCGCAGCAGTACTTGACCTCCTTGCCGTACAGCTCGTGGTAGGCAATCGCGGTCACGACGGCCAGCGGAATACCCTTGTAGGCCGGCCCAAACAGGACATCAAAGTCGTCGCCAAAGTTATCGTGGATAGCCTGGGCGTAATACTCGCCCAGCTTCTTGAGCTGGTAGCCCGTCACGTAAGCGCCGGCGTTCATAAAGAACGGGGACTGACGGCCGCTCTTGAGCGTAAAGCTGCCGAACTTAAGAACGTCGGACTCAACCATGAACTTGATGAACTCTTGCTTGTAAGCCTCCATGCGGGCTCCTCTCGTAATCGCGTACGTGCCTTCCAGTTTAGCGCAGGCGAAGCGTCGATGCGGGCGCGCTTTGAGGCAACGGCATTCTGTAAAGGCTTTGTCAGGGGCAACGGTTTTCCGAACAATGGGGTTGACACGGCAAACCCCCTCATCAAAAATACGGGCGGATTGAAACGGGCACAAGATGCCCGAAGCGCGCCGCGCCCGGTCTTAAGGAGGTGTGCCATGGAAGGCAGTCATAGTCGAAAAACCTGCATGTCGCCCTCGGCACGCCGCGAGGATTCCGCACACGCATAAGCGCCAATAGCCGATCGCCAAAACCACCGCAAAGGTGCCTGTCCCCTTTGTGGTGGCTCGTGAGTATGACGTGAGCGACATCTAGGTTTTTTTAAAGCAAATACGACACGTACGCTAACTCCCTTCAACAAGGAGGACCCTATGCTAATGCTCAAAACCGCCACGGTACTCGAAGCCATCTCCAAGCGCCGCCGCACGGCGCGCCCCGCCGCTCACACCGGCATGTCCAAGAACACCATATTCGCCGCCACCCATAGCGCCGAGGACGCCCTCGTGCTGCTTGACGCCACGGCCGACGGACTCACTGCCGAGCACGCCGCCGAGCGCCTGGACGCCGCCGGCCCCAACACCATCGAGGCGCCGACCAAGACGCTCGCCCGCCGCATCGCCGACGCGTTCATCGACCCCTTCGCCGGCATCCTCGCCGCGCTCGCGCTGGTCTCGCTCTACATCGACGTGCTCGCCGTGCCCGAGCCCCAGCGCGATCCCTCCACGGTCATCGTCATCGGCATCATGCTGCTGGTATCGGGCGGCATGAAGTTTATCCAGGAAGCCCGCAGCGGCAATGCGGCCGAGGCCCTCAAGGACCTGGTCTCCAACACCTGCTGTGCCCTGCGCGACGGCGAGCGTATCGAGATCCCCTTTGACGATCTCGTCCCCGGCGATGTGATCCGCCTCTCTGCCGGCGATATGGTGCCGGCCGATGCCCGCATCATCACCGCGCGCGACCTGTTTGTGATCGAGTCCGCACTCACCGGCGAGAGCGAGGCCGTCGAAAAGACCGCTGCCATCACCGTCGCCGAGGGTGCCGGCAGCTCCGCGCTGCCGCTCTCTGCCTGCAAGAACATCGTCTTTACCGGCACCTCCGTGCAAAACGGCACCGCTATAGCACTTGTCGTTGCCACCGGCTCGGACACCTACCTGGGCGGCATCGCCAAGATGCTCAACGGGCGCGGCGAGAAGAGCGCGTTTGACCGCGGCGTCTCGAGCGTCTCCATGCTGCTCGTACGCCTTATGCTCGTTATGGCGCCGGCCGTCTTTGCCATCAACGCCGCCACCAAGGGCAGCGTCATCGACGCGCTGCTGTTCGCCACGAGCGTGGCCGTGGGCATCACGCCGCAAATGCTTCCCGTCATCGTGACCACGAGCCTGTCGCAGGGCGCCAAGGACCTCGCCCGCCGCCAGGTTATCGTCAAGGAGCTGCCGGCGATCCAAAACCTCGGTGCCATGGATGTCCTGTGCTGTGACAAGACCGGCACCCTCACCGAAGACCGCATCGTGCTCGAGCGCTATCTCAACACTGACGGCAACGAGGACGCACGCGTGCTGCGCCATGCGTTTTTGAACAGCTTCTTCCAGACCGGCCTCAAAAACCTTATCGACCTGGCCGTCATCGACCGTGCCGACGTGACGCCCTCGACTGTCGCGCCCGACTCCACGCTGGGCCAGAGCCTGCGCGACCGCTATACCAAGGTCGACGAGGTGCCCTTCGATTTCTCACGCCGTCGCCTGAGCGTAGTCGTCGCCGACGCCCGGGGCAAAACCCAGATGGTTACCAAGGGAGCTGCCGAGGAAATGCTCGAGATTTGCTCCTTTGTCGAGGTTGACTGTGTCGCCCAGCCGCTCAGCGAAAATAAGCTCGCCCAGATTCGCAAGCAAGTCGCCGAACTCAATGCCGAGGGCCTGCGCGTGATCGCCGTGGCGCAAAAGACCAATCCGCGCTGCGTGGGTGAGTTTGGCATCGCCGACGAGTGCGACATGGTGCTGATGGGCTTTTTGGCCTTCCTCGATCCGCCCAAGGCAAGTGCCGCCGGCGCCGTCGCCACCCTCGAGGCCAAGGGCGTGGCGGTCAAGGTCTTAACCGGCGACAACGACCGCGTGGCCGCCACCGTCTGCGAGCAGATCGGCATCGACGCGAGTAACGTCTTGCTGGGCTCCGAGATCGATGCGCTCGACGACGCCGAGCTTGCCGAGCGCGCTGAGAAAACTCATCTCTTTGCCAAACTCTCGCCGCTGCAGAAGGCGCGCCTGGTGCGCGTCATGCGCGAGCTGCTCGGTCACACCGTGGGCTTTATGGGCGACGGCATCAACGACGCCGCCGCCATGCGCGCGAGCGACTGCGGTATCTCGGTCGATTCCGCCGTCGACATCGCCAAGGAATCCGCCGATATCATCTTGCTCCAGAAGGATCTGGGCGTGCTCGAGCGCGGCGCCATCGAAGGCCGTCGCACCTACGGCAACCTGCTCAAGTACCTCAAGACCACGGTGAGCTCCAACTTTGGCAACGTGCTATCCGTGACTGTCGCGAGCCTGTTCTTGCCGTTTTTGCCCATGAGCGCGCTGCAGCTGGTGCTGCTGTCGCTGGTCTACGAGATCGTGTGCATCGCGCTGCCGTGGGACACCGTCGACGACGCCTGGACCGCCCGTCCGCGCGCCTGGGATGCCGCGTCCATTAAGGGCTTTATGCTCGAGTTGGGTCCCGTGAGCTCACTGTTTGATATCGCGACTTTCGCCGCGCTCTTCTTTGTGGTGTGCCCCGCCGCCGTGGGCGCAAGCTGGTCCGAGCTTGCCGCCGCGGGCAACGTCGCAGGCATGACGGCCTTTGCAGCACTCTTCCAGAGCGGCTGGTTTGTCGAGTCCATGTGGTCGCAGACACTCGTAATCCACATGCTGCGCTCCCCGCGCCTGCCGAGCGCGCGCGACCACGCCGCGCCCGCGCTGTGCGCCCTCACCGTGCTGGGCCTGGCGCTCGTCACCTGGCTGCCGGCAAGCCCCGTCGCCGATGCGCTGGGCCTCATGCCGCTGCCGCCGAGCTTCTTCGCGCTGCTCATCGGCATCGTCACCGCCTACATCGCGCTCACCCAGCTGGCAAAGCGCCGCCACATTGCCCGCCACGGCGAGCTACTGTAGCGCCCGAATTGTGGCGCGCGACCCATCAGGCGGTCAAAAAGTCCCGTCTCAAGTTAAACCACTCATTTAAGTACGTCCCCAATGAGTGCGGCGGAATGGCTCCCCTTGACAGCTTAAAGCCGTCATGCAGGAACCATTCCGTCGCAGCCTTATGAAAGGGACTGGGTTGTAAATGTTGGAGAAGAGCCGTTAGCGCCCAGGGGTCAGGATCACCAGGGCGTCGTGCTCAAAGGGATGCTGAGCCACGCGCACGGTGCCGTCACCGTTGTCGCGAACGGGCAGCTTGGCGACGCGCTTGTCTTCCATGTCGAGAACCGTCGCCGTCCAGCCACGCGCGCCGTCGAGCTTAAACTTGAGCGCCGTGGTGCGCGGCAGGTACGTGACGACGCGATCGCCAACGCGCGCCACACGAATGGCCTCGCGCGCGTCATCGAGGAGCTCCTGCGCCGGAACCACGGCAAGTGCGTCGTCGCCAGCCGTAGCACCCAGGCCGGCAAGCACATGCTCGATCGCGCCAAAGTCCCAAACGCCCGCAAACTGCAGACACTCCTGCCAGCGGAACGGCATATCGAAGCCCTCGCCCAGCACCGAGCCCTGGCTCTTGCTAGTCTGCCAGTTCCAAACACCGTGCGCGCCATAGGTCACACCCGCGCTGGCGCCGGCAAGGATCGACGACCACACACTCGCGCGGCAGTCCTGCGCGGTGAAGCGCCAGTACACATTGCGCGACGCACCCATCTGCTCGTAACAAGGCTCAGAGTTGACCATCGGCTTTTTGGGATAGTTGGCGATAAAGTCCTGCGGCAAGTGCCAAGCCTCGGGCTGGCCCTCGTAGTTGTGGCCGGGCTGGAACATGTAGAAGTCCAAGCGGTCCAGGTACCGTGCCGGGATGGTGCGGTTGCCGCGGTTGATATGCATGGTGCGCAACGCCTCGGGCGCGCGATTGACGACTTCGTCGAGGGCATCCTCGTAATAGGCGATCGCCTCGTCGCTGGTAAAGTCGGTATCGCCCGTCACCACGTAAACGGGGTCGAACTCACCCAGGTTCTCGACGACGCGGGCAACGTGGGCACGGACCTCCTCGCGCGGCATAACCTCGGCACCGCAATGCTCGGCAATCTTGGCGCCCCAGGTACCGGGCACGTAGTTGCACCACATAAGCACGAGTGCCGGACGAATGCCGTGCTCGACGGCAGCGCGACACATGGCGGCGGCACGATCCCAGTACGCTTGGTTGGGTCGGGACCAATCAAAATGCACGCCATCCTCGCTGGCATAGGGCCAAATGCCCAGATCGGGGCAGCAGCGATCCCACTGCGGCAGCGTGTTGATCTGCAGCACGTTCATGCCCTGCTCGGCGCGACGGGTCAGATAGTAGTCCCAATCGGCCTCGGCAATGCTCGTAAACGCGCTCCAGCACGTATCGGCAAACCAAAAGAACGGTTTGCCCTCGCACAAAAAGCCATCCTGGCGACCGTTGACGGTCAGCGTTCCCAAACTCATCTGCATGTCCTTTCGTTCGATAAAGGATTTGCGAACCGCCGGAAACTTTCGCGGCAACCCCGCGCGAAAGCCCCCGCCGCTTGGCAAACCCTCGCGGGCGAATCTCACCCGCCCCCCATCAGTCTACCTTGCAAGAAGGGCCCCGCCGGGCTTGCGCCTGACGGGGCCCTGTCGTGTAGGTGAGGTCATATGCAACCGAATGGTTTGGCCTTAGGCCTCCATCTCGGCGAGTTCCTCCTTGGAGAAGCCGCAGGCAAAGACGACGGCAGCGGCGATGACAAAGGAGATTGCCATACCAACGATAGCCCAGACGGTGTTCATCTGGCCACCCTGCAGGTAGTTGGTGAAGACCAGGAAGTTGGAGGCACCGCCTGCGAGGTAGTAGGTAACACCCATGAGGCCGGAGAACACAGCGCCGATAGCACCGCCGATGAACATGCCAAACATGGTGCGACGGAAGCGCATGAGGATGCCGAAGAGCGCGGGCTCGGTGACGCCGCCGGCGATGGCGGAGATGACGTAACCGATGGCGAGAGACTTCTCGTCGGGGTTCTTCATCTTGAGGAAGGCACCGAAGGCGCAGCCCCAGACAGCGGCCATAGCGCAGTTGGTGGAAACGAAGACGAAGGGATCGTAACCGGCAGCGATGATCTGAACCTGGGCGAGCAGGATGACGGGCATGTGCATGCCGCAGACCACGAAGAGCTGCCAGAAGGCGCCGAGGATGGCCATGACGATCAGGATGCCGATGCCGCCAAGGTCAGCAAGGCCGAAGAGGGCGTTGGCGATCAGCGTACCGATCTCGTTGCCGATCGGAGCGAGGACGATGAAGGCAATGGGGATCGTGACGATCATGGTGCAGAACGGCGTGAAGACCGTGGACAGCACGTCGGGCATAACCTTCTTAAAGAACTTCTCGATGAAGTACAGGACGGGCACCGAAAGGATGATCGGCAGGACGGACTGCTGGTAGTTGGCAGCGGCGATCTGGATGCCGTAGACGGAGATGATTCCGCCGCCCTCCTGGGTGGCGACGCTCACCACGGAAGGAGCCATGAGGGCGCCACCGAGCAGCATGCCGAGCACCGGGCTGGCGCCGAGCTTCTTAGCGGCGGCATAACCCAGGTAGATGGGGATAAAGGTGAACGTGGCCTCGTACAGCGTGGTGTAGAGGAACGTATAGGTCGGGTCGTCGGCCGAGAGCACACCGAGCATGGTGGGGCCGAGGACGGCCGCGATGGTACGGAACAGACCACCGGCCATGAGCAGCGGGATGAGCTGGGTCATGGAGCCCGACAGATAGTCGAGGATGATGTTAGGCAGGTTCTTGAGCTCGAACTTCTCCTTGGGAGCGTCGAGGTTCTCGTTGACCGCCTCGCCCTGTTTGACGCCGGAGATGGCGACGAACTCGGCGAGCACCTTGGGCACGTTCTGGCCGATGATGACCTGGAGCTGGGCGCCGGCGAACTGGCAACCCAGAACACCCTTGACCTTCTTGATCTTCTCCACGTCGACCTTGTTGTTATCCTTGAGCGTCAGACGCAGGCGCGTCATGCAGTTGGTGGCAACGGAAACATTCTCCGCGCCGCCCACGAGCTCGAGGACATCGGTGGCAATCTGCTTGTTATCTACTGCCATGGGACCCCTCCCCATATCTTCGTGTGCCAGCCCCCTTGGGCTTAGGCACGCCTTTGGCCCGGCGACTATAACCCCTTACGGTTGCCGGACCCTTGGATACGCTGTCGTAAACAAAGTGTTTACTGAACGTTTACGGGCTTTAGTTTACACGGAGCGCCTCATTTGTGGCAATTTTACCGTGCAGAGTCCGGCGAACGGTAGGAAATCGGGGGTGAACGTATTCCAATGGCGGGAGATAGTCTCTTTGACTGTCTATTGATAAATGGCTCTTTACGTGGGCTTTTATTTTGATAAACACCTCTATGACCTGTTAACTCATCAACAGAAGCCCTGCTAGAAGCTAGTAAACATATGTTTAGTAGTTCATGGCGTGTTAAATTTTGCCGTTTACCGAGTTTATCAGCTTGTTCTGCAATTCTGGATTAAACTAAACATGTTTAGATTGTATTGCCGCTTTTGTTTCCCACTAGCGGCGCAAGGGAGGCAGCTCATGGAACTCAAATTGTGTACCTACGCAACCGTCACCACCTTGGGCGACTTTGGCCCCTGGATCAGCAAGGTCGTACTCGACCTGCCCTGCACCGTGCGCGCCAACGACATCGACGCGAACACCTTCCATATATATGTAGAGCGTCACGAACGCTCGGGCGAAGTTCTGATGCGCAAGGAGCGCGGCGCCGACCATGCCGCGCCCTCCGTGGGTTACATCGACGTTCTCGCCGCATATCCGTGCGACGAAAACGGACGTAAGCTCGCCGTGGGCACCCATGTGGCGCTCGAGGTCGCCGAGCAGCGCCTGACCAAGACCATCGAAGGCGGCGTCATGGGCTCGCGCATGCTCGATGACCAGCTGCGCATCACGCAGCTCGCGGCTCTTCCCGGCAACGACGGCGACGATCCCACCTGCGGCCTGGTCTTCGACACCTGCCGTGGCGATATCTGCCCTGCGCTCAAAGGCTGGAGCAACGACACGCAAAAGACCGCCGTCGACGGTATCGCGCTCGAATACGGCTTCTTTGAGCCCAGCTTTAAGGCCGAGGACTCGGCATGCTTCAACCCCTTTGCGCCCGAGGCCACGGCCGTGCCCCAAAAGGCACCGCTCGTGGTGTATCTGCACGGCGCCGGCGAGGGCAAGGGCGCCACGCAGGGCGAAGGCGCCACGCGCGCCTATATCGGCAACCGCGTGACGGCCATCAGCCAGGCGCAGATCCAGCGCTACTTTGGCGGCTTTGCCTGGGTGCTCGTGCCGCAGTCGCCCACGTTTTGGATGGACAACGGCGTCGAGCAGCTTGGTCACTCCAACCAGAGCATCTACTCCCCCGTGCTCAAGGCACTTATCGATGAGTTTGTCGCCGAGCATGCCGACCGCATCGACACCGACCGCATCGTGGTCGCCGGTCTTTCCAACGGCGGCTTTATGACCCTGCGCCTGTGCGCCGACTACCCCGATTTCTTCGCCGCGGGCCTTCCCTGCTGCGCCCCGTGGTACAACGCCACGGACGAGGACGTAGCCGCGCTCGCCAAGACGCCGCTGTGGTTTACGCACTCCAAGGGCGACGAGCTCGTGTGCCCGCAGCAGACCGTGCTGCCGCTGTTCGCGCGCCTGCGCGATGCCGGCGCCAACGTGCATCTCACCTACTTTAGCCATGTCGAGGACCTGACCGGCGTGTATCGCGAGGCCGACGGCTCGGCCAAGAAGACGTTCAACCACGGCGTGTGGATCCACCAATTCAACGACCTGTGTTATCAAGACTTCGACGGGGGCAACGTACTCATCGACGGCGAGCCGGTGGGCTGCTGGGAGTGGTCGGCCAGGGTCGACCGCTAAGCCCTCCCATCGCGGGGACCGGGGTTTAGTCTTGCAAACGTCCTCGGGCATGCATGGGCTGGCGCTTTGCGCTTCGCGCTGCGCCTGCCCATGCCCCCTGCGGAATGTTTGCAAGACTAAACCCCGGTCTCCGCTGCGTTGACGTTGCTGTGACCCTGGCCGGCCGCTTCTAGCGGGCCGCCGGGTCGGTGGCGATGGGGGCATGGGTCCCGTCTTGCCTTGCGCGTAACTGGCTGAATTGATTTTGATTGGAGCTGTTCCTATGTCCCAGAAGTTGACTCGGGTGATTGTTACCACTGATATGGAAGTCGATGATATGAACTCGCTTGTTCATTTGGCTCTGTATCTCAACTTGCTTGATGTTCAGGCTGTGGTGTATACGGCTTCGCAGTATCACTTTCTTGGGGATGGGGTTCATACGCTCGGCGAGGTGAATTCGCATTGGCGGACCAAAGGGCGGCGCTCTTATGAGTGGGCTGTTGTGCCTCATGAGCCCGATCCGCTAGCCGGCGAGCTTCGTGAGTATCGGCCGTTTCCCGAGCATTGGATTGAGAGTCTCTGGAGTAATGAATATGCCCAGGCTTGGCCGCAGTTGCAAGCAAATGCGGCCGCTGCCGGTGAGCCGCCGTTTCCCACGCCCGCCCAGATGATCGAGCGCACCTTTGTGGGAAATGTTGCCTTTGAGGGTGATGTGACTGAGGAAACTGAGGGGTCTCGCGTAATTGCGCAGGCGATTCTGGATGATGATCCGCGTACGTTATGGTTGCTCAGCTGGGGTGGTATGAATACGATCGTTCGCGCCCTCATGAGTATTGCCGAGCGCTATCGCGCCACGCCCGAGTGGCCCGCCGTACGGCAGCGGGTCTATCAGAAGGTGCGCGTGATGGGCGTTGCCGATGGCGTGGGGCAGGACAACTCGTGGCTCGACCATGGACGCGAGCTCTTTCCCGAGCTCATCTTTTGGCGTACGCCCTATATGTATGGCAACTATTTCGACGCCAAAACAGCTCAGCCCGATACGCTGCCGCTGTTTAAGGCTCCTTGGCCTGAGCGGAATCTCACGCAGGGCAACGGACCCCTCATGGCACGCTATATGCTCTATGGCGATGGTAAGGTCTACGAAAACGAGCCCGAGCGCTTTCAGTTTGGCAAGCATGCCCGTCTGGATTGGGGCCTAGAAGGCAGGCCCGCGGTGCAGTTTGAGCGCGGCGACTTTATGGCCGAAGGCGACAGCATGACCTATATTCCGCTGCTTCCGTTTGGCCTGCGCGGTATCGACGACCGCGACTTCGATACGCTGCTGGGCCGCATGTTTTTTGATGGGCATCCCGATGCGAACGCGCCCGCCGGTTTTGCCTCCATCGGCACGCCCGCAGACGACAATCTCAATCCCTACCTGCGTGCCTATCAGGAAGACTTTGCCGCCCGCGCGCAATGGTGTGCCCATGATCCGGCAGCCTGCTCGCATCCGGCACATGTTGTCGAGGTCACGGCCGACCGCAGCGCCACAGCCGGCGAGCGCGTCGACCTTACAGCGACCATCGTCGACCCCGACGGCAAGGGCTTCGATGTGCATTGGGATGTCGCCGTGGACCCGTCGAGCTATGCAGGCGCCCAGGATCTGTCGCTGTGGCAAGAATGCACGGTAGACACCGCTTTCATCGTGCCCGCCGACGCGCGGCCCGGCGACCGCCTTGTGCTCACCCTTACCGTGCAGACGCGCGCCGAGCGCCCCTGCACCCGCTACGGCCAGGTCGCCATCACCGTCGCGTAGCAAGGGCAACGCCCACATTCGACAAAGAGTGTCCCCCAGGCGCCAAACGAGCGAGCGGGCACTCATTGGGGACGTACTTAAATGAGTAGTTTCACTCATTTAAGTACGTCCCCAATGAGTAAAGTGCGTCCCCAATGAGTAGGAAAAATGGGCCATGTGTCCCAGTTGTGGAGACTCGTTGAGCCGTCTGGGTATCGTGAAAGATCGCGCGCTCGCCCATCATCAAAAGTGACACACGCTACCTGTTGATGGGAGGCAGCCATGGGCTTCTTTGACAAAATGTTCGAGAAGAAAGAGTGCGCGATTTGCGGTACCGAGCTGGGACTTCTCGGCAAGACCAAAATCAACGAAGGTTACCTGTGCAAAGAGTGCGCCGGCAAACTCTCCCCCT
This sequence comes from uncultured Collinsella sp., assembly GCA_938023905.1. GTDB lineage: Bacteria > Actinomycetota > Coriobacteriia > Coriobacteriales > Coriobacteriaceae > Collinsella. Next base: position 16,313 of record CALJCO010000134.1, read on the forward strand.
ACTTTCACGGCTATCGCTCCAGCACCGCGGACGATATACGCGAGCAACTCGCCTACCGCGAGGCCAACGCCGAGCGCCTGGCCTCGTTCAACCCCACGCGCACGCTTTCTGCCGGGCGAACCAACATCATGCTCGACGAAGACGCGGGCCTGCTGATTATCACTTCGCAGAGCCGCTGGCGCGACGCCAATCCCGACATCATCGAGTTCTCACAGGTACTCGGCTGCGATATGGACATCGACGAGCATCGCACCGAGATCTATCGCGAGACCAAGGACGGCGAGCGCGAGAGCTACAACCCGCCGCGCTACGACCTGGATTACGACTTTAATCTAACCATCCACGTCAACACGCCGTACTTTACCGAGATCAACCTGCGCGTGAACGACTCCACCATCGATCAGCGCGGGTCCATCGAGTACCGCGAGGCCAAGCGCCAGGCAACCGAAGTCCGCGATGCGTTGGTACAGCTGCGCCAGGAAACGCGCGACAGCGTCGTGGCCGCCAAGGCCCCCAAGACCGCGGTCACCTGCCCCTTCTGCGGAGCCACCACCATTCCCGATGCCAGTGGGCGCTGCGAATACTGCGGCGGCGCAATCGGCGCATAGCCCCCGGCACGGAAAGGACCGATCATGGCCTTCGAGAGCGTCAACTATCAGTGCCCCGCGTGTGGCGGCCCCCTTCACTTTGCCAGTGCCGAGCAAAAGCTCGTCTGTGACTACTGCGATTCTCGTTTTGAAGTCGAAGAAGTCGAGGCCCTCTATCGCGAGCGCCAGGACAAGGCAGATGCCAAAGCCGATGCCGCAGCCGCGGCCCCCAAGCCTGCTGTCGACGATGCCGTGCAGGAGCTGGCTCAAAACGCCGGCTACATCTGCTCGTCGTGCGGTGCCGAGCTGGTCTCGGACGGCACCGTCGCCGTTACCACCTGTCCATACTGCGGCAACTCTGCCGTGGCACCCGGCCAGCTCTCGGGCGACTTCTCACCCGACCTGGTGATTCCGTTTAAGCTCGGGCGCGACGATGTCATGGCCGCGCTCAAGGAACACTACAAGGGCAAGATCTTGCTGCCCAAGAGCTTTGTCACCGGCAACCATATCGACGAAGTCCAAGGTGTCTACGTGCCGTTTTGGCTCTACGGCGCCCGCGTTGACGGCGAACTGTACTTTGACGCGACCAACGAGACCGTAACCGAGGAATCCGATCGCACCGTCACGATCACCGACCACTACGACGCCTACCGTAAAGGCAATATCTCGTTTGAGCGCGTGCCCGTCGACGGATCGTCCAAGATGCCCGACGGCCACATGGACGCCATCGAGCCGTTTGACTACGGCGCGCTGCGCCCGTTTTCGGTCGCGTATATGCCCGGCTACATCGCCAACCGCTACGACGAGGACTGCGAAACCTGCAAGGCGCGCGCCGAGCGCCGCATGGAGGAGAGCACGATCTCGGCCCTGCGCGAGACCGTCGTCGACGAATATGACGACGCCACGGTCGAAAGCAAGCAGCTCGACTACACCTGGGAAGAAAGCGATTATGCCCTGTTCCCCGTGTGGATGCTCTCTACCTCGTGGAACGGCAAGGGTTATCTGTTTGCCATGAACGGCCAGACCGGTCGCATGGTCGGCGAGCTCCCCTGTTCCAAGCCCAAGCTCGCCATTGCCTCGGTGCTGTTCTTTGTGATCGGATTTGCCCTCTCCCAGATCCTCTTCATGGGTGAGAACGCCTTCAATCCGGATTACCTCACCTTTGATGTCGAGGGCATCCTCATCAACATCATCGCGCCACTGATCATCGTGATTATCGGAGACGTGCTGCTGGTAGGCCAGCTCAAGACAGCCAACGAGGCCACCCACGCCGATTGCTACTGCGGAGACCTCGACCTGACCGAGAAGCACGACACCTTCAGCCATACCGAGACCTCGGTCGTCATGAAGGACAACAAAGACGATTAACCATTCTGACCAATACCACCCGGCCTTTGACGAGAAAGGAAGATCACCATGGGACTCTTGAAAGCTGGATTGGGAGCTGCCGGCGGCGTCATGGCCGACCAGTGGAAGGAATTTATCTATTGCGAATCGATGCCCGCTGACGTCTTGGCGTGCAAGGGCAGCAAGCGCACCGGCGGCCGCAGCTCCAACACGCGCGGCGAGGACAACGTCATCTCCAACGGCTCCGTCATCGCCGTCAACGACGGCCAGGGCATGCTCGTGGTGCAAAACGGCAAGATCATCGAAGTCGCGCTGGAGCCCGGCGAGTTTGTCTTTGACACTGGCAGCGAGCCGAGCGTCTTTAGCGGCAACCTAGGCGATTCCATCAAGGAGACCTTCGCCAATATCGGCAGCCGCTTTACCTTTGGCGGCGACGCGGGCAAAGACCAGCGCGTGTACTTCATCAACACCAAGGAGATCATCGGCAACAAGTACGGCACCGCCTCGCCTGTGCCCTTCCGCGTGGTCGACAACAACATTGGTCTGGACGTCGACATCTCCGTGCGATGCAACGGCGAGTATTCGTACCGCATCACCAACCCGCTGCTGTTCTACACCAACGTATGCGGCAACGTGACCGATAGCTACACGCGCGACAAGATCGACAGCCAGCTTAAGTCCGAGCTGCTCACCGCCCTGCAGCCCGCCTTCGCCAAGATCTCGGAGATGGGCATCCGCTACAGCGCCATCCCCGGCCACACCACCGAGCTCGCCCGCGCGCTCAACGAGGTTCTCTCTGCCGACTGGCGTGACCTGCGCGGTGTCGAGATCGTGAGCTTTGGCGTCAACTCCATCGCCGCCTCGCAAGAGGACGAGCAGATGATCAAGGACCTGCAGAAAGCCGCAGTCATGCGCGATCCCACCATGGCGGCAGCCAACATTGCCAGCGCCCAGAGCGACGCAATGCGCGCGGCAGCCGCCAATCCCAACGGCGCGATGGCAGGCTTTATGGGCATGGGCATGGCAGGTGGCATGGGCGGCATGAACGCCAGCCAGCTGTTCGCCGCCGGCCAGGCACAGCAGCAGGCCGCCCCGCAACCGGCTCCGGCACCCGCTCCCGCACCGGCTCCTGCCGCTGCCCCCGCGGCCGGCACATGGACCTGCAGCTGCGGCGCCACCAACACCGGCAAGTTCTGCTCCGAGTGCGGCAGTCCCGCACCCGCCCCGGCACCGGCCAAGTGGTTCTGCCCCAACTGCGGCAGCGAAAACGGCGGCAAGTTCTGCAGCAACTGCGGAACGCCCAGGCCCTAGCCCCTCTATCTGGTAATTGGCGGGGGATCCGCCACCCCCGCATTTGCTTCTATGGGTTTCGTTCGATAAAGGAGGACACCATGAAGACAACGTTCAAAAAGCCCGTACTCGCATTTCTGACATGCGTCCTTGCGCTCGCCTTTGCCCTGACGGGCTGCAGCGGCGGCGGCAAAGACCCCAAGGCTAACTTCGTCGGCAGCTGGGAACTCTCGGGTGGAACCCTGGAGGGCGAAGAACTGACCGATGAGTACATGAAGATGCTCGAGGATTGGGGTGTGCACTGCGTCCTGATTCTCGATGAGGACGGTACAGGTGCCCTCGACCTGTTCCTTGAAGTCGTCGACCTTAAATGGGAGGCAAAGGACGCCACCACCGTAACCATCACCGCCGAAGACGAGTCGCATGACATGAAGCTCAAGGACGGCAAGCTCATCCTCGAAGAGGATGATGGCAATCTTGTCTTTACCAAGTCCGACAAGGACCTGTCCGGCACGGTGAAGAAGGATCGCGAGGCGGCCGAGAAGGAAGAAGAGATCGACGAGGCCGTCGAAGACGACGACGTCCAGAAGATTGAAATCTCCCCCGCCGTCACCGTTGCCGATGACGACCTGTGCACCATCACCATCACCGAGAAGTTCAAGGACGAGTGGGGCGACATCGGTTTTGTCGTCAACATCACCAACAAGAGCGACAAGGACCTGACCTTCTACGCTCCTTCCGGCAAGACCAACTTCAACGGCACCATGAAGGAACCCTGGTTCTCGGCTCACCTGATGCCCGGCACCAACGCCACTGAGGAATTCACGTTCTCGAACGGCACGCTCGATAGCCTTGACGACCTGGTCAATACGACCATCGGCATCGACGCCTACCTGACCGATTCCTACGAGGACGTCGCCTCCTACAGCGCAACCATCGCGTAGCGGCACGTAACATCAGCCGCGGATTGGCGGACACATCCGCGCACATGCCAGGCGGGGCCGCAGGAGATAATCCTGCGGCCCCGCCGCTTTATGCCGACAGCACTGCCCATACAAGCAGGCCGCCCGCCGTTTTTAGATGCAAAACGGCGGGCGGCCTATCTTTACGGCGCCAGAACACGGATGAGCGCACCGACTACGGGCGCTCCATATTGGGAACGATGCTGCCCTCGGTCACCGCATGTACGGCCAGGCGCATGATGTTGTCGTAACCGGTCTTGTTGAGGATCTCCGAGATGCGGCGCTTGATGGTGCCCTCGCTCATAAACAACTCGGCCGCGATCTCGCGACGACTTTTGCCCTCGCAGGCAAGGCGCAAAATCGACAGCTCGACATCGTCAAGGGCCGCCGTGCCCGAGAAAATGCTCTCGGGCGGCTTGGGAAACGTACAGTAGCCCGCCAGCGTGGAACGCATCACGGCGAACAGTTCGTCGATGCCGACGTTCTTGTACACAAAGCTATCGACGCCCGCCTCGCGAGCCTGATCGACAAAGGTGATCTCGGGCATGCCGGTCATGATGATGACGCGACACTCGGGCAGCTCCTCTTTAATACGCGCCGCCGCCACGATGCCGTTTGAATCGTGTTCGGTGCACACGTCCATCAGTATCATGTCCGGGCGCTCCTTGAGCGCGACACCCAAGGCCTCGGAGGCATCGGCGATCGCGGCGACGACGGTCATATCGGGCTGGTCGCCAACGGAGCGCGCGAGGCTCTCGCGCAGAATGGCCTGGTCTTCGACTATAAGGACGCGGATCATGAGCTTCTCCTTTGGGACGTGTCGTTGGCGTTAAGCGGAATGGATACCGCAAGCGTAAAGGGCGGGGCGGCGTGGACCTCTAGGCTGCCACCCAGATCTTGCGCGACATGCCTCATACCTGGGATACCCGTTCCCTCGCGATACGATACGGGGGCAGGCGCGCCATCGTTAGAAACGGTCATCCGCGCAACAGCGCCGTCTTCCGACGTCTCCTGCCACAGGCGCACATGGACCTGATGGGCCTGTGCATGCTTGGTGGCATTGGTTGAGGCTTCGCGGATAATCTGCAAAAATGCGGCGGCGACACGCGCGTCGCTTGGCAGCTCTCCCTCCACATCGATCTGCACGCTCACCAGGCCAAAGGCATGGACGATATCGCCCAGTTGCTCTGCCGGTTCGGTGTCGCCCCCGCTGCGCAGATCGGCAGCGATTGAGCGCAGCAGCGGGTCGATCTGCTCGAGCGACTCGTCGTCCAAGCGCCCCTCCTCCAAATAGCGATGAAGGATTGATAGGCGCTGGCCGATCACATCGTGAACGCGGGCGCGCATGCGCAGATAGGCCGCATTGTCGGCAACTTTTTTGACTTCTTCGATCTGGGCCTGGAGCTCTTGGCCCGCAAGCTCAAGCAGGTGGTTGGCCTGCGCCAGGCGGTCATGCGCATGCGCATACTCTGTCACGTCCAGACCGATTATGCGCTCGAACGAACGGCCCGAGACCATAACGCCATCGCACACAAACAGGCGAATCTCGGCGGGAGAAACCTCGACCACCGCACGCGCCTCACCAAAGCGGTCCAGGCTGATCCGCACGCGGTTCTTACCGCCTTCGGGCATTTGCATGCTGAGCTTGCGCAGGTCGTTCCATGTACCGCTCATATCGCCTAGGTCGGTGGGCATATGAAGCTCCACCAGGTTTTTGCGCATGCAGCGGTTCATGAGCAGTGGACGGCCCCTCGAGTCCAGATACAGGATGCCCACGGGAATCACGTTGATGGTTTCAATCGTCGAGAACGCGGTGATGTCCTCTTGGCGGTTACGGACGTCCATCAAGAGCGCCGCGATGGAGCGGAACAGGAAAAACGCACCCTCTGCGACAAGGACAACGGCCCACGCCGAGCCCATGGCAAAAACCACCGGCGGTGTAACGGCGACAACAAGCAGCAGCTCGGCCAGCATGACAGGGCGACGATAGTGCACCATAAGCACCACGCCATAGGCAAAGATCGCGGCATTGAGCCACAGCACTCCGCCCATTGCCCTGGCGCAAACGTCAAGCGGCGCCACCAGATACGAGCCAGACGACGCGAATAAGATGAGCGCCGAAATCATCAGGTGAAGCACAAGGCTCGTCTCGTAGGCACAAATCACCTTACGGTTATAGGACGAGCGGCGCGATGCGATGAGCGGGACGTGGATCGTCTGCAGACACGCAGCCAGGGCAAAGACAACATCGAGCGCAACGATTTGGGGAAGGATGAGCGAAATCTGCATCGTCACTCACCCGCCCTCGGCATCAAGACGATCATGCGCAGCTGGCCGGGCTCGCCCTCAAGGCGGTATGCCACGTTGCGCCCTTGCAGAGCGCTTTCGAGCTCTTGCGCAGCGGGCGTCTGCGAAAGATCTTCATCATCGTTGGAAAAAAGCGTGGCGCGCAGCTCGACACTGCACCGGTCATGGTCGCCCAAGTGATACATAAGCGCCGGATGGTCGGTGGTGTAGGCAAAAAACGCAAAGTCATACACGCAGTCGTACAGGGCGCTTACCGTACTGGCGTGCATCGGGCGCCGTATGGCGATAATCGAGGCGCAATCGACATCGATGGTGCGCAGGTCACTTGCGAGCTCGTTGGCGATGAGCTGAATGCGGTCGCGGTCAAAACCGCTCTCCCCGTGCTGTGCCAACGTGAGCGACCCCTTGCGTTTGCAATAGGCGACGAGCATCTTGGCGCGCTGCAGCATGCGGTAACGCTCGTGCGAAGATGCCTCATCGGTCAACGGCGGCAGCGAGCTCAGCAGGTCGTACATCCCTTCGAGCGCACGGGCAAGCGCTTGGTCCACGTCTTGGACCAGCAAGGTCTCGGCCTCTTGATCTGCCAGGTGCGTCTTAAGGTCGTAGTCGGCGGCGAGCAGCTCGTTTTGACGCTGCAGTTCCATGCGACGATGTGCCAGTTCACGGTTAAGCTCGTTGAGATCCGACACGTCTTGGGCAAGCAGGGCCGATCCGCCCAGCAGTGGAAAGGCACGGTACACCACATCGGGATCGGACGCCACAGCAAAGGCATGGGCGTGGCCGTGCTCCTGGGTCCGCAACTCCTCGCGCACGCCTACCGGCATTGGCTTTGACGCCGGCGTGGCATAGACTTCCTGCAGGTCGCGCGTTAGAACTTTGAGGTCGAGCGGCAAGGTGTCGAAGATGCCGGCGATGTCGTGATACGACGGAATGACACCGCAATCGAGACAGATTTCCATCGCCACCACGCACAGGACGCAATAGACGAGCGAAAAGTTGAGCCTCCATGCCCAGGGCACGCGCAACGCATACGAGACGGCAAAGAATGCGCCACCCAGCAGTACGAGCGCCGCCGTGCCCGAGAAACGCTGGATGCGAAAGGACGAGGACCGGCCCACCAGGATAAAAAAGGCCACAAAGTTAAAGGCCGTCCACACTAAGACAGCGAAATAACCCCAGCCGTACGTGTAATCGTTGCTCCAGGTGTCGCTTGTACGGTCAAAGTGGAAGACCTGCTGGTGAAAATCGTTGGTGAGCACAAATCCGATAAGCAGGATAGCCACAATCCAAAGCGCAGCGCAGTAGCGGCGACCCAGGCGGTGTTGCTCCAGACCCGCAAGGCGCAGACCACACAACTGGTAGAGCAGCGGAATGAGCGTCATGGGCACGTAGTACAGGTACCACAGCACGGTGGCATAGAACGGCGTGAACGACTTGTACTTGAGAATGACTTCGATCATCCACAGGGCGCAGATGGTAGCGACGGCAACAAGACGGCGGCGCAACACATAGTCCAAACAGCGCAGATAGACCGATACGCCCCAGATCGAAAATATAATTGCGGCGAAAAGCAGCGGGAGAGAGCTCGAGTGGACGAGCGCATCCACGACCTCTTTGGACACCTCGCTATAGGCGGGCACGGCGTTAGAAAGTTTGGGGTCGAAGGCGAACAGCGCCGGCAAGACTGCCAAAACCATGAGGAACAGCGCGGTGATGGCGCCGGCGATAGCAAAGACGCGGTGACGGTACACCCGATGTGTTATGCCAACAAGGAATCGCGGCATGGCGAAGAGCCTGCCGCCCCTGGGATCCGCCACGGGTGCGGATCGGGCGGCCGCGTGGCCGATATGTCGCTCGCAGGTACCCATAGTGCTTTTAGTGTACCGACAGGCGGGCCCAAAAAGCGGGCCACATGTCCCAAAATCCGCCGACGGCAAAGGGTGTCCCCAGGGGCCACTCATTTAAGTACGTCCCCAATGAGTGGACCAGCGACTAGTCGTTTAAGAACGTCCCCAATGACTAAGACAAAACGAGCGAGGATTTTTGGACGCCCAAATGGCGAGAGTGGATAATCTCCCACTTTGAGCCCACAAACAGGCTAAAAACGGGAGATTATCCACTCTCATTCTGCGGGCACTCATTTAAGTACGTCCCCAATGAGTGCTTTCACTTCTTTTAACAAAACGCCCGGCGGGCATTAACTGCTCGCCGGGCGTTTTGGTTAGGAAACTCTGAAGTTGAGTGTCTCGGCTTCCTTAGGACAGATCCTCACCATTCGTTTCAATGACATGCTTGTACCAGTGAAAGCTCTTCTTTTTGGAACGCTTGAGGGTGCCGTTGCCCGCATCATCGCGGTCGACATAGATAAAGCCGTAGCGCTTGGACATCTCGCCCGTGCCGGCAGACACCAGGTCGATCGGTCCCCAGGTGGTGTAGCCCAGCAGGTCAACGCCGTCCTCGGTCACCGCATCGCGCATCGCGGCGATATGCTGGCGCAGGTAGTCGATACGGTAGTCGTCGTTGATGGAGCCATCCTCCTCGACAACATCCTTGGCGCCCAGGCCGTTCTCGACCACAAACAGCGGCTTCTGATAACGGTCGTACAGGTCGTTGAGGGTGATGCGGAAGCCCAGCGGATCGATGGCCCAGCCCCACTGGCTCTCCTGCAGGTAGGGGTTCTTGGCGCCGGCGAAGGCGTTGCCCTGGGTGCGCTCGACATCGGGGTTATCGGCACCGGCGGAGCAACGGGTGCTGTAATAGCTAAAGCTGATGAAGTCGACGGTGTTGGCGGCCAGGATCTCGCGGTCCTCGTCCGTCATGCCCACATCGATGCCCAGACGCTCGAGCTTCTTGACGGCATAGGCCGGGTAGTAACCGCGGCTCTGAACGTCGACGAAGAAATAGTTGCTCTGGTTGTCAATCTGCGCCTGGCGCACATCGCCCGGACGGCAGCTGTAGGGGTAGTAGCTACCTGCGGCAAGCATGCAACCGATCTTGACCTCAGGGTCGATCTCGTGAGCGATCTTGGTTGCCCAAGCGCTGGCGACGAGCTCGTTGTGGGCGGCCAGGTACTCGACGGCCTCCTTGTTCTCGCCCTCCTCAAAGACCAGACCGGCACCCATAAACGGCAGGTGCAAGATCATATTGATCTCGTTGAAGGTAAGCCAGTACTTTACCAGGCCCTTGTAGCGGGTGAAGATCGTGGTCGCGAGGTTCTTGTAGAAGTCGATGAGCTTGCGGTTGCGCCAGCCGCCGTACTCCTTGATGAGGTGAATCGGGCAGTCGAAATGCGTGATGGTCACGAGCGGCTCGATGCCGTGCGCCTGACACTCGCGGAACACGTCCTCGTAGAAGGCCAGGCCGGCCTCGTTGGGCTCGGTCTCGTCACCGTTGGGGAAGATGCGGGTCCACGCCAGGCTCATGCGGAAGGTCTTAAAGCCCATCTCGGCAAAGAGGGCGATGTCCTCCTTGTAATGGTGATAGAAATCGATGCCGGTCTGCGCGGGGTAGTAATAGCCGTCCTCGAAGTCGAGCATCTTGCGCTGGCCGGAGACCACCGCATAGCGCTCGGGGCCGTGCGGCGCCACGTCCACGTTGGCCAGGCCGCGGCCATCCACGTCATAAGCGCCCTCGCACTGGTTGGCAGCCGTCGCGCCGCCCCACAGGAAGTCTTTACGGAAAGCCATACATCGATCCTTTCACACGCTGTTTGTCGTGGTTTCAGTATCCCCGTAAGCAGCGCGCTACTCAACGGCAACGACGCAGGCCGACACTTCTTTTCGCACACGGCGGCCCGGTAGCCGCCCCTGCTTGACACTTTCTGATACCGCCGCCCCAAACCACCACAAAGGGGACAGGCACCTTTGTGGTGGTTGGGGACGGTTTGTCTCGATCTGCAACAGGTAGGCAGCCAAAACCGGGCTTGGTGTTACAGATCGAGATTTTTGGGCAGCCCCCCGCAGTTTGTCTAAATCTGTAACAGGTAGAGACGATTTAGCCCGCTAGATGTTACAAATCGAGACGGAAGATGCTAGTCACAGGCGATGTCGAGGTTCTTGCCGACGAGGCCCACGTAGCCGCCCTCGGCAGCCTTGGGACTATCTGCGTGGCAGAGAACCCACTTGTCGGCCTTCCAGTAGCAGTAGCTGTCACCGGCCGCGAGCATGTCGGCCGCAGCCTCGGGGCGCGGGCCATTGGTGCCCGCCGGCAGCGCCACCATCACCTGGAAGCCGCCGTCGTCGACCATGCAGGGCGTGTAGTGGAGCGTGGTGTTGAAGACTTCGACGACCGTACCCGCCGGCACGCGGAACGCCTTGACGCACGCGGTGTCGAGCTTGCCGTCCTCGATCTCCCAGCGATGCGCCACGAGCAGGATAAAGTCGCGGGCGCCCAGGTTAAACTCGCTGGCGCGGTGATACTCCAGGCAGTTGAGCTGCGTGTTGTGGCCGTTGCACCAGCCGAGCTGGAAGGGGCGGCCGCCAAACATGAGAAAGCCCAGTTTGCCGGCACCCTTGACGCCCTCGAGCTCCGACGCGCTTGCCACGTACTTGCTGCCCTCGGGGATGGGCGTGGCAGAGAGCGCCTCGAGCACGGGCGACGTGAGCTCGGACGGAACGTTATCCCAAACGTTGCCATAGGATTTGAACTCGGGATCGTTGACAGAGTAGATATGCATGTTCACTCCTGTTCGTTTATGTGACAGTACGAACATTCTAGAACAATCTCGTTCTGTTTTGAGTGCACGATATGAAAAAGCGCCCCCACAAGAGTGGGAGCGCTTCTGGCGCAAACGCTATTCCTGCCAGCATCCTTATGCCTGCTGATAGTGCAGGTGCTTCTCGTCGATATTGGCCAGGTCGCGGTCGAGATAACGGCGCGCGAGCCAGTTTGCCATGGGGAGGTTCTGGTCCAGATAGTTACCGCACTCCTCGGGAGCGGCGCCGGGGATATCGCCCTCAAAACCAGCAACAAACTCGAACAGCTCGCGCACGAGCGGCAAGATCTCCTCGCTCGTCAGCTCACCAAAGACAACCAGGTAAAAGCCCGTGCGGCAGCCCATGGGGCCAAAGTAGACAATGCGGCTCGACCACTCAGCATGATTGCGGAGGAACGTGGCACCCAGATGCTCGATGGTGTGGCACTCCGCCGTGTTCATAACTGGCTCCTTGTTGGGCGTGGTCAGGCGCAGGTCAAAGGTGGTGACGGCGGCGCCGGTCGCCGGATCGCGGTCGATGCGGCTCACATACACGCCGGGCTCGAGCAGCAGATGGTCAACGGAAAAACTCGCGATACGCTCCATGGCAGTTCCTCTCGGTAGTCAATTTAGGACGGGGCTCTTTTAGCTGGTTCGAATGATCGCACCAATCATACCAGTCAAAAAAGCCCCGTCCCAAATGAGCTGCCCGGGACGGGGATCAATGAGTTTTTAATCCCCGTCTCAGAATAATCATGCTAGGCGGTGTACGCGATTGTAGATTTCACGGCGTGACGCCAGCCGGCGATCTTTTTGACGCGCTCGTCGGCGGACATGGTGGGCTCCACGATGCCGCGGGCGCCGTAGACGTCAACGACGTCGCGCGTGTACATGCCCAGCGCAATGCCGCAGGCCCAGGCCGCGCCCAGACCGCTCATCTCGTCGTTGCTCGCAATGCGGATGGGCGAGCCGACCAGGTCGCTCTCAAACTGTATCAGGTACGCGTCGCGCGTGGGACCGCCGTCAACACGAAGCTCGGCCAGTGCCGCGCCCGAATCCTCGACCATCGCATCGATCACGTCGAAGATCTGATAGGCGATCGACTCGTCGGCGGCCTTTACGAACTCCGCACGGCCCGTGGTGCGCGTCATGCCAAAGACGCAGCCCTCGGCATCGCTCGCCCAGTGCGGCGCGCCCAGGCCAGTGAACGCCGGCACAAAGTAGACGCGGCTCGCCGGATTGGCGGCGTAACACAGGTCGGTGACTTCCTCGGGATTGTTGATGAGTTCCAGGTCGTCGCGCAGCCACGTCTTGACGGCGCCGGCGTAGCTCACGTTGCCCTCGAGCACGTACTCGGTCACGCCGTCCATACGCCATGCGAGCGAACTCGAAAGCCCATGCGAGCTGGCGACGAACTCGTCGCCGACGTTCATCATGACCGAGCTTCCGGTGCCATAGGTCGCCTTGGCCATGCCGCGGCTATGGCAGCCCTGGGCAAACAAGGCGGCATGGCTGTCGCCGAGCACGCCGTGAATGGGCACGGGTGCCGGCAAAAAGCCGCCCAGGTCCGTCATGCCGAACAGGCCATCAGAATCGGTCACCTGCGGCAGGCAGGCTGCATCGACGCCAAAGGCCTCGCACACCGGCTCGCTCCAGCAGCCACGGCGCAGGTCGAAGAGCTGCGTGCGGCTGGCGTTAGACCAGTCGCAGCGGAACTCCGCGCCGCCCGTGAGCGTCCAGACCACCCAGGCATCGATGGTGCCCAGGCACAGCTCGCCCGCCGCCGCGGCCTCGGCAGCCGCGGGAACGTTCGCGAGGATCCAGGCCATCTTGCCCGCCGGATAGTAGGGTGAGAGCACCAGACCCGTCGTGTCACGCACCAGCTCGGCCACGCCTTCGCGCGCAGCCAGCTCGTCGCACAGCTCGCGGGCGCGGGCGCACTGCCACACCACGGCATCGCACAGCAGCTCGCCCGTCGTGCGGCTCCAGGCAACGGTGGTTTCGCGCTGGTTGGAAATGCCAACGCCGGCGACGTCGGCCGGATCGACCCCGGTCTCCTCCACCACGGCGCGCGCCACGGCCAGCACGTTGGCGGCAATCTCGGCCGGGTTGTGGCTCACCCAGCCAGCCTCGTTGACAATCTGGCGATGCGGGCGATCGGCACGATGAATCAAATGGCCGCCCTCGTCCACCAGCAGCGCCTTGGTGCCCTGCGTGGATTGATCGATTCCGATGATGTATTTGCTCATGTACTCTCCCGTCTCCCCCGTCGATTCAAAACTAAAACCCGACGGACAAGGAGCGAGTGGCCGACCGGCTCATGAGAGCGCAGCCGGCCTGCTCAAAATTCAACCAAAAAGGATTGGCGCAAACCTGTCCCCGATGCACCAATTACTCTGCGGGCAGGAACTCGGCGACCGTCTTGGCGATTCCCTCGCCCGTCAGGCCGTAGTGCGCAAAGACCTCGGGGCTCGTACCGGTGATGACCGGCGCATCGGGCAGGCTCAGGCACTTGACCGGACGCGGGTAGTGCTCACCTACGACCTGCGCGACCATGGAACCCAGGCCACCGAAGGGACTGTGCTCCTCGACGGTCACGACGGCGCGCGTGGCACCGGCGGACTCGATCACGGCCTCGGCATCGAGCGGCTTGACGCAGTACATATCGAGCACCGTTGCCGAGATGCCCTGCTCGGCCAGCAGATCGGCGGCGTCCACGGCGTGGCGGACCATCTCACCGGTAGCGACGATTGTCACATCGGTGCCGCGGCGCACCCAGGTGGCTCGGTCCATCTGGAACGGGCACTCGTCCTCGGTGTACACGTCCTCCACCGGGTTGCGGCCCACGCGGATGTAGGCCGGCTTGTTGTCGGCAACCAGGGCGCGCACGAGCTCGGCGGTCTGGAAGCGATCGCTCGGCAGATACACGCGCATGTTGGGAATCGCGCTCATGGCGGCGATATCCTGCGCGGAGTGATGGCTCATACCGAGGGCGCCATAGGAAACGCCGCCCGAGATGCCGATGAGCTTGACGTTGGTGTTGGAGTACGAAACGTCGACCTTGCACTGCTCATACGAGCGCGTGGTCACAAAGGACGCCGGCGAGGCGGCCCAGGCCTTCTTGCCGCACGAGGCCATACCGGCGGCGATACTCACCAGGTCCTGCTCGGCGATGCCGACCTCAATGGACTGCTGGGGATACTGATCGAAGAACGGCGTGAGCGATGCGGAGCCGCGGGAGTCGGAGCACAGGACGACGATGTCTTTATCGGTTGCGGCGGCCTCGAGCAGCGTGTCGCAGATAGCCTTGCGGTTGGCGATCTTGTTAGCCATTGATGGCCTCCTTATGGGCAGCGAAATCGGCGATGATCTGGGCATATTCCTCGTCGTTGGGCAGGTGATGATGCCAGGCGGCCTTGTCCTCCATAACAGACGAGCCATAGCCCTTCACCGTGTTGAGGATGATAACCGTGGGCTTTCCCTTGGTCTCGGCCGCAAGCGTCAGCGCGGCGTCGATGGCCTGAATGTCGTTGCCCGGAATGGAGAGCACGTTCCAACCGAAAGCGGCCCAGCGCTCCTCCTGTGAGTCCTGCTTCATGACGTCCTCGGTGCTGCCGCTGATCTGCAGGCGATTGCGGTCCACGAGCGCGCACAGGTTATCGAGCTGGTAGTTGCCGCCGCTCATGGCGCCCTCCCAGACCGAGCCCTCGGCAAGCTCGCCGTCGCCCATGATGGTGTAGACGCGGTAGTCGCGGCCGTCCATCTTGCCGGCAAGCGCCATGCCGACGGCCACGGGCAGACCATGGCCCAGCGAGCCCGAGTTCATCTCGATGCCCTTGAGCTTGTTGTTGGGGTGGCCGATGTAGGGGCTGCCGAACTTAGAGAAGCGGGCCTTGACGTCGTCGAGGTCCAGATAGCCCTCGTGGCAGAGCACCGCGTAGTAGGCCTCCATGGCGTGGCCCTTGGAGAGCACGAAGCGATCGCGGTTGGGATCGTCGACGGTCTCGGGAGAAATGTTGAGGTGGTTGGCATAGAGGGTCATCAGCGCATCGATGACCGACATGTCGCCGCCGATGTGCCCGCCAGCGCCAGCCATGATGATATCGACGCAATCGCGTCGAAGGTCCCAACGCAGGGACTCAAGCTCTTCGATAGTTGCCATTTCTACTCTCCTCGCAGGTAAGCTTTGACGTCTTCTTCGATGGGGTCGTACAGGTCGGGGACAATGCCGATGTACTTGCACGCCTCGTAGAGCACCGGCACCACGTTGGCGTGAATGGCGACGCAGTGGTGGATGTAGGGACCCTCGACGATCTTGGCCTCGAGGCGCTTGAGGTTGTCGACCTCGACCCACAGGTAGGTGCCCATGCCGGCCGGGCCGTCGATGCCGCGGGCGTTGCCCAGCAGCAGCGAGTACTCGCCGTTGTCGCCGTCAAAGCGGGCAAGGGTGAGGTCGCCGTGCTTGGCCTCGGCCGTCAGCGCGCCGGGGTGATCGAAGGCCAGCGGATAGGTGAGCTTGGGCTTGACGGCCGCGCAGCTGCAGGGCCAGGGGCCGCAGTGCTGCAGCAGCTCGCCGTTCTCGTTATCGGGATGACGCACGGTCCAGTCGGCGAACATGCCGCGGTGACGGCCCAGGTCGGCGGCCTCGACCATCAGCGCGGTGATAGCGCCATGGATGTCGGTCTCGCAGACGATGGGGATGCCCATCTCGTTGAGGATTGCGTTGGCGGCGCAGGGCATAATGCCCAACTCGTCCTGCAGGGCGTTCCAGCACTGGATGGCGCCGGCGTTGCAGCCGTACTTCTCGACCAGGCGCTTCATGGCAATGGCGAGTCCTGCGACCGCAGGAACCTTGTCTTCGGGGATGCAGATCTCAAAGCTGTCACCAATGTGGGCGAGCATGGTTGCCATGGCCTGCTCGTCAGCCTGGGCGTCGCGCACGGCCTGGACAAGCTCGGTCATGGGGATGGGCGAAAGCTGGATGTTGAACTTCTCGAGCAGCTCGCCCTCGTTGCACATGGTCGACCAGAAATCGAACGGACGGGTGGCCATCTGCAGGATGCGGGTGTGCTTGAAAGTCTTGACCACGTTGCACACGGCCAAAAAGTCCCAGACACCGCGCTCGAACTCGGGATCGGTCAGACGGCAGTTGGTCATGTAGGTGAAGGGAACCTGGAAGCGACGCAGGACCTTGCCGGTGGCGAACAGGCCGCACTGGCTATCGCGCAGACGGGTGCCGTCGGGCTCGGGGCGCTCGTCGCGCGGACCCCACAGCAGCACGGGCAAGCCGAGCTCGCGGGCAAGGCGGGCGCAGACATACTCGGTACCAAAGTTGGCGTGGCAGAGCATGATGCCGTCGACGCCCTCGGCGCGGAACTTCTCGACGATAGGCGCGATATGGCTGTCGTCGAACAGCAGGCCCTCGTCGTTGATGTCGTCGATATCCACAATCTCGACGCCGATCTCGCGCAGGCGATCAGCCGTAAGGCCGCGATACTTGATCGCGTCCGGCGCGCTAAAGATGCTACGGCGCGTGGGCACAAAACCGAGCTTGATCTTATCCATGTACGTCCTCCCCTAGTCACATGTTCAGTAAACAGACGCATGTTTCGTTTTGTTCTGTTTACTAAATGTTTTACTCTTCTGTTTAGAAGTTTAGCGCGAAATACCCGTAGACGGTAGAGAAATCAGCCTAAACGGTATGTAAACAATCTGAACATACAAGGGAAACAAAAAGAGGACCCCGAAGGATCCTCTTCTGAATGGCACTATGTTAACTGCCCTAGCGAGCTTTGGCACGCTGCAGGCAATGCCGTCTCCGCCTAGATTTCGCGCACGCTCTGGCGCTCGACAAAATAGGTCGACACGGCCGTTTTGCAGGTGTAGCTCTTGGGATTGCGGATGTTGCCCACCAGGCGGCGCACCGCGATCTCACCCACCTCGTGCTTGGGAACATGCACCGTGGTGAGCGGCGGGTTGGAAAAAGCGCCCAGAGATAGGTCGTCAAAGCCGATGATCGAGACATCCTCGGGCACGCAAATGCCGTGCTCGTTGAACGCGCGCATGGCACCCACGGCGAGCACGTCGTTCTCGGCAAAGAAAGCCGTCGGCAGGTCGTCGTGCGAGGCATTGTCGAGCCACGCGCCCATGTCGCGATAAGCGCCCTCGAGCGTGGTGCCCAGCGTGACGCGCCATGCCGGATTGGCCTCGAGGTCCGCATCCTCAAGCGCTTGGCGATAGCCGCGCTCGCGGTCCTTAAAGTTGCGGATACGAAGGTCGCCCGCCAGATAGCCGATTTGCTTGTGACCTTTCTCGATAAGGTAGTCCACGGCACGCAGCACCGAATCGGTATTGGCAATGACCACGGCATCAAAGTACTGGCGGTCGCTCCAGCCATCGAGCACAATCAGGTGGGCGGCGGCGTTAGCGAACAGGGCGTAGTCCTCCTCGCCCAACTCCGTACCCATTAGTACAATAGCGGCGGCCGGATCGGCAATCAGGCCCTCGACCTGCGGACGCACGGCGTCTAGGTCGCTAAAGTCGAGCGAGACAAAACTCGTGCTCATGCCGTGGCGACGCGCCTGGCGCTCCACGCCCTCGATGACCGCGGGGTGGAAGGTGCTCTCGTCCAGGATGGCGCCCGTCTTGCGCGCGAGCACAAACTGGATGCTCTCGAGCTGCGTCGACTGCTGATAGCCGAGCGACTGCGCGCACTCCAGGATGACTTTGGCGGTCTCCTCGCTCACGCTGCGCTTGCGGTTGAGCGCGTTGGACACGGTTGCGGGCGAAAAACCGGTGATGCGGCTGATCTCGCGAACACTTGCTTTGGCCATTGTTCCCCCTAGCAACGGTCGTGGCGGAGCATCGTGGCCTGACCGCCCCGTGACTCGACAACTAAACGACCGCAAATTCAATCTAAACAGAATAGTAAATGTTTAATAGCTAGTTTAGCCTGTTGTCAAGCGAAGCGACGCGACTATTCCCCCAACGGGCGTATTTACTCGGTAGCTAAAAAAGCCCGTCCCAAATTGACTACATGGGACGGGGCGTGAAAATCATTTAGCCCAGGACACGAGCCATACGGGCCTTGAACTCGGACAGGAAGCGCGGGGCGTCCACGGTGAGCGCCACGAGCGCGCTCTTATCCGGATCGGACAGACGGTGCTCGTCACAGATAGTGCGGCCGCGGTACTCGCCCAGCAGGTCGACACGAAGATTGCAGCCGAGCGCACCCACGAGCGTGGGATCAATCGCCACGGCAACCGCCAGCGGATCGTGCAGCGCGCAGCCGCCCAGGTAGGGCGCGTTCATTTCGTACGAACCGATATAGTGCTCGACCATGCTCGCAAACGCGCAGCCAGCCATAGTGCCCGAGCCCGTCCAGCCGGCAACGTCGCGACGTGTGAGCACCACGCGGTGCGTCACATCCAAGCCCACCATGGTGAGCTTGCGGCCCGAGCGCAACACGGCGTCGGCAGCCTCGGGGTCGCCCGCCATGTTGGCCTCGGCGCCCGCGCTCACGTTGCCGGGCACGGTAAGCGCACCGCCCATCACGACCACGCGGCCGATGGACATCATCGCCGCCGCATCGCGCTCCAGGGCAAGCGCCAGATTGGTGAGCGGACCGGTCGCCACGTAGATCAGATCGGGGCCATAGGTACGCGCGGCATCGATCAGATAATCGACCGCCGCATTGCCATCGGCCGAGGTCGCCCCCACCGGCTCGTACGGCGAGGCGGGCACGCTTGCGCCGCCAATGCCGTTCTTGCCGTGGATAAGCGTAGTGGACGCTGGCGGCGTGTAGGGTTCGGTCGCCTTCATGGGACGATCGGCGCCCAGGTACACCGGAACCTCGGGGCGACCCAACAGGTCGAGCACCGCCAAGCAGTTGTGCGCCGACTGCTCGACGCGCACGTTGCCAAAGCACGTGGTGATGCCGACAAGCTCCACCTCGGGGCTCGCGATGGCATAGGCGAGCGCCATCGCATCGTCCACACCCATATCCAGATCAAGGATCAGCTTCTTGGTTGCCATTGTTCTACTCCGCTTCTCCGTCTTTATCGTTTAACCAAACCAATGTTCAACTTCGGCGCGCGTGGGAATCGATTGCTGAGCGCCCAGGCGCGACACCGTCACTGCCGAGGCGCGAGCACCCGCGGCCATGCACTCAAAGAGCGACAGGCCCTCCAGACGAGCTGCAGCAAGCGCGCCAATAAATGTATCGCCCGCGGCCGTCGTATCGACCACCACGCTCGAAAGCGCCGGCATGCGCAGCGGCTCACCGCCATCGCCGAGCGTAACCGAGCCGGCGCCGCCCAGCGTGATGACCGCGGCGCCGGCGCCCTTGTCGAGCAGCGCATTGAGCGCGGCGACGCAGCTCGCATCATCTGTGGGCAGAATGCCCGTCAGCACCTGGCACTCGGTCTCGTTGGGGCAGACCAGGTCGACCGCAGGCCACGCTCCTGCCGGCAGGTCGCAGGCGGGCGCCGGGTTAAAGATCGTATAGAACCCCAGCTCGTGAGCGCAAGAAAGCGCCGCGGCCGTTGCTGCAAGGTCACATTCGCCCTGGGCAATAAAGACGCTTCCGGCAGCCGGGGCAATCTCGCTGGCATCGCCGTCGAGCTCGTCGGCCACCAAGCGCCTCAGTGCGCGGGCAACGTCCTCGCCCGCAAGCGCATGGTTGGCGCCCGGCGACAGCACGATGCGGTTGTCGCTCTCACAGCGAATGATAGTCGCGGTACCGGTCTCCACGTCATCGCGACGCGCCACAAACTCAACGCCCACGCCGGCATCCTGGAGCCCTGCCACAAGCGCATCGCCAAAGGTATCGCGCCCAACAGCGCCAATCATGCACGTGCGCGCACCCATGCGCGCAGCGGCAACGGCCTGATTGGCTCCCTTACCGCCGGCGTTGGTGATAAAACCGCTGCCACCGACGGTCTCGCCCGCGCGCGGCATGCGCTCGCACGCCACCGAAAGGTCCATGTTCATGCTGCCGAACACCGCAACGATGCTGTGATCCGCCATGGAAACCTCCTCGTCTTCAGGCTTTGCGCCCACCGTCGACCAACGATTGTGCACTCTCGCACCCCCTATAACTTTAGTCCACTTTGATGTGGACGCGCGCTTGAGCTTGCGCCAGCAGCAAGCATTCACAGGGGTAGGCAGCTACAATGAATACGTGCTGATTATTCTCGTCATTGGATGATGTATTATGGAACAATTCTCGCAATCGGGCTCGCGCGGTCGACGCCGCACGGGCAACGAGCCGGCGCCGCACGAACGCGTGAAGGGCGAGCGCCGTGCCAACGAGCCGCGACGCACCGCGAGCCCCCATCGCGCTTCTGCCAACAACGCGGGCCGCGCCAACACTCCCGCCGCGGAGCAGACGCCTGCTCGCCCCAAGTCCCGCTACATCCCTGCCCTTGACGGCCTGCGCACGCTTGCCGTCGTCGCGGTGGTGCTCTATCACCTCAACCTCACGTGGGCTCAGGGCGGCCTGCTTGGCGTCACGATCTTCTTTGTGCTTTCGGGCTATCTGATCACGCGCTTGCTGCTCAACGAAGTCGCTAAGACCGGTCGCATCGACCTTAAGAGCTTCTGGATTCGCCGCATCCGTCGCCTGGTCCCCGCCGTGGTAACGGTAGTGTTCGTGACCTGCGCGCTGTGCACCATCTTTAACCACGTGATGCTCACCAAGATGCGCCCCGACATTCTGCCGTCACTGCTGTTCTTTAACAACTGGTGGCAGATTGCCCAAAACGTCTCGTACTTCAATGCTCTGGGCGACCCCTCGCCGCTCACGCACTTTTGGTCGCTTGCCATCGAGGAACAGTTCTACCTGATTTGGCCGCCACTGCTGTTTGCCATGGTATCCATGCATGTGAGCAAGCCCAACACGCGCCGCTTGGTTCTGGGCCTTGCCGCGGTATCTGCCCTCGCCATGATGGTGCTTTACAACCCTGCCGCCGACCCCAGCCGCGTGTACTACGGCACCGACACCCGCGTGTTCTCGCTACTGCTGGGTGCCTGGATGGCCTTTATCCCCGATCGCGACCTGGCGCCAGTGCGTCTCGCTCATCGTTTGGGGCTCAATCGCCTGGCTGGCGCCGCCAAGCACGACAAGAACGCCGAGGGCAAACCTAGCGAGAAGGCCGACGAATCAGCCGAGACCGCCCCGGCACAGCCGAGCGCCCTCGTGCGCTTTTGGTCCTCGCCCACATCCATCGATGTGTTGGGCGTCGTGGGTCTGGTTGGCCTTGCCGCCATGGTCGCGCTCACCAACGGCTACACCGCGTTCCAGTATCGCGGCGGCACGCTGCTGTGCTCGGTCCTCACGCTCATGGTCATCGCGGCCTGCGTGCAGCCCCAGGGAATGGTTGCCCGCGCGCTGTCCGCCGAGCCGCTCGTGTGGGTTGGCAAGCGCTCGTACAGCATCTACCTGTGGCACTATCCCCTGCTGTTGCTCATGAACCCGGTCGCCAACATCAACGATACACCGTGGTGGCAGTACATCTTGCAGGTACTTGTGGTGGTCGCCGTGGCCGAATGCTCATATCGCTTTATCGAAACGCCGTTTAGAAAGGGCGCCTTTGAGCGCACCGTATCCGAGTTCCGCGACGGCACCGCCACGCCCGCCAACTGGGCACGCGCGCACGTCCCTGTCTGCGCAACCTGCGCTGTCGTGTTGGTCGTTGCACTGGGCGGCCTGATCTTTGTGCCGGAGACCTCCGCACTGAGCGGTGAGGGCGCCGAAGTCCTCAACAAGGAAGCCAAAAACACCGCGCCCGCCGACCAACAGGCGGCCGACGACACCGACAAGGACAACGACGGCTTCCCCGATGGCTCCTACGATTTGCTTATGATCGGTGACTCCGTGTCGCTGCGCGCCGTTGATTCCTTTGACGGCGTGTTCCCGCACAGCCATATCGATGCCGAAAAGGGCCGCCAGTTTGATGCGGGCCGCGCGACATTTGAGGGCTATCTCCAACAGAACCTTGCCGGCAAGATCGTGGTCTTTGCGCTGGGCACCAACGGCTTGGTAACCGACGATCAGATCGACGCCATCATGGCCGATGCAGGAGATAAGCGTATTGTGGTGTTTGTGAACACACGCAGCCCGCAGCCGTGGGTTGGCTCTACCAACCAGGCCATCGCCAACGCCGCTACGCGCTACAAGAACGTGCGCGTTATCGACTGGTACGGATACAGCGCCAACCGCAACGACCTGTTCGATGGCGATGGCACGCACCTATCGACCGCTGGCGTGACTGAGTACCTCAACTTGATCCACGATGCCGTCAAGAAGGACCTGCCCGTGCACCCCGAAGATCACGTCAACGATCCGCAGCCGGCAGCCGTCAAGTCTGCCACCGACGCGCTCGTCAATGCGCTCGCTCTCAAGCCGCACAAGCTGGGCACCGACAAGTAACCCGCAGCGCAAACTTCCCACATCCGGAGGGGTGCCCGCCACGGCAGGCACCCCTCCGGCAGTTAGGGACGTTCCTTATGTGCCGGCACCCAGGGACACTCCTGACACAGCCGAGGAACGCCCTCCTTGCGACCGAATTCTGGACGCCTCGCCACCCCGAGCGTTGTTTCCGGTAGCGTGCAGAGATGTGGTGTAAGAGGCGGGGCATGCCCC
>CALJCO010000135.1 GCA_938023905.1 uncultured Collinsella sp.
CAGAACGGAGAGCGCCCGGAAGCAATGGGCGTGGAGCTCGGCCAGCTCTGATGTGAAATTGAAGGTCAAAGTGTTGTATGTGTACGTTATGCCGTTTTGACAAACGCGCTGGGCCCTTGAAGAGAGGTATGAACTCGTCAAGACGATCAGACATGCTGCAACATTGCGGGAATGCGATTGTTGATATTTTTGAGCGAGGGCATCGAGTTTGCTGTTTTCCAAATCGAATCCCGTACGATCGACATCGTAAGCGAAAGCGCCGTCCGGCCCGCATGCCCAGTTGTACTCGGCCGCTCGCTCGGTGCCTCTTTCTACACACTTCACGAACAACTCGGAGGCTGTTTGCGAATACTCGCTTGAGTTCATCAGGGATACAGAAATTTGCAGGGGCATAGATCCGTCGGATGTCGAATTCATGCCGAGAATTTCTTCCGATACGTCAGCGCAATCAGCGTTTTCGATGCGGTTTGAGGCAAAGGCGAGCGCCTGTATGGGGAGGAATTGATTGAATGTGACTATGAACTGATCGGCAATTCGCGCATCCCGATTCTTTATTTCATCCCAAGCTTTCTCGCATTCCCTTCGAAGGTAGTCGTACACGCTCGCACTTCCGCACACTTCAGCCATTGACTTGGCGGCTTTGAGATACGGCGCGTTCGGCATTTCTGCGGTATGCAGAATGAAATCCGCAAAACTGCCGTTCCCTTCTTTTGCGAAGTGGCGGCATATCAAGAAGTCGCGAAGATTCTGCTCTTCCATTCTTATGGCTAGCACGCCATCGGCGGAGGTAAGGATCGTGACAATTTCCTGGTCGTTCAATCTGGATGCAAAATCCCGAATCTCGGCGTCGTCGTACCCCAGCCCCAAGAGCTCCTCGTAACAAGGGTCTCCTTCAATAAGATCGCAGCAGTCGTAGATTGCAAGGTTCTCTGCGAGACGCTGCTCCCTGCTGGAGTACCCAGCTAAAGCAGAATTCATATAGATGTTCAAAAGATCGTATGGCTCTTGGATGGCTTCGAAATTGCCGTCTGCTATGGGGCTTGCTGCCATGATAGCCAAGCGCAGGTTTCCGTTTGCGATTGCCGATACTCTCTCCCTCAGTGCTATGTTTTTTATGTTGTATTCGGTCTCGAGTATCGCTTCTATATTTTCCGCGGTTAGAGGCTCCAGCTCTATTTCTCTGAAATTTAGATAACTGCCGATTTTTGCGGTCAACTCGCTTCGGTGCATCTTCCTGCAGGTGAGGACAATCTTTAGCTTTTTGTTTTCCAAACAGATTCCCAGCAAGTGCTCAAGTGACAGGTTGCCGTTTGCATCATCGACTAGAAGGATAATGTTTTCCGACTCCGACAAAATCAGCTCGATATCATCGTCGAGATGCGATGAATACCTAGAGTCCAAGATAAGAAGATCCCATTGATGCCGTTTGCTGAATGAGAGGCATGCGTCGAGGGCGATCTTGGTTTTCCCCGATCCAGACTGCCCCTGAATCACCACTGCCTTGTTTTGCTCTATCGATTCGACGATGACTGAAAACTCGGAATCCCTGTGCATGAGGAGCTTCGACAGGTCGGTTGAGAAACGGTCGTTCAGGCTTCGCTCGATGAAGCGGTCTGGGGCGATGAATGATCCCTTTCCGAGTGGAACGCCCAATACCGTATGCGCTAGCGCAGGGTATTTTCCATCAAGGTCGCTCGCAATTGTCTCTGGCCCGATTATTTCTATCCGTGGATCGATGGCACGGACCTCCTCGAGTACCAGAGGTGAAAGGCGAAAGTATGTGTGGCACAGGATGATTCGATCTATGAGTTGCGGATTGATTCCGGTTTTGCTCCTGTCGAGGCAGTCTTTAGCATCATTTAGCAGCTTATTGCGGATGTCGGATTTAGAGGTTGTGTATGCCGCGAAGAGGTAGTGTCCATTCTCTCCTACGGAGTACATGTCTGGCACTCCGGTCGTGGTTTTATCCGTGCCGCATTGGGATCCTAATTCAATGATGTTGTTAAGCGAATATCTCCTATATAGATACTGATTTGCTAGTGTTTGAAAACGCCCGCCTTCGATCTGCCTTAGCTCTTCTTGGATCTGATTTATTTGGGACATTTTGCTCCTCGCGATAAATTCGCCTTTTGATTTCTCTTTTCTTACTCTAGTCCGCCTACCTCAGCAAGCCTTACAAGCTCGAGGGACGAGTCGACGACGTCCTCGAAGTCAAGCCCCGCCGCATAGGCCCTCGGATAAGGCGAGCGGAGGGCGCGTGACCCCGTCGGAAATGGCCGCCGTTAGGTGCGTGTTCGAGAGCTGCGCGGCGGAGCTGGATGGAGCCTGGGCAAGGCATTAGGGCATCCTCGTCCTTGTCGTAAGACTGCCATTAGAAGATCTTCTGCAAATCCTAAGCCACGTTTCAACTTGGCAACAGCTGCGGATCCTAGATATCGGCAAGACATTCGAGACTCTTGGATATGGCGTCGAAATAGATCCTTTGGTAATACTCCATGGTCTCGACCTTGCCGATCTCCGATCCGAGCCTCTTGGCCCAAGCTACGAGGGCCTTCCTGTCCTCGCCCTCGAGCGAGGCCGTGCACGACCTCATGTGGTCGCCCGGAAAAAGGACACTGTGCACAAGCCGAATATCTTCGGGAGGCATCTTCTCCATCGCCCTCGCGAGGAGGGAAGTGTCGAGGGAAATGAGCGACAGGATGGGTTCCGACCAGTCATCTGATTTCGAGAAAGCCAGATAGAGCTTCGTCGCGAATTGGTCGGGGGCGTTTATCAGGACGTTGCCAAGAGACTCCGACTCCCGTTCGCGTAGCGTCGTCAAGGCGAGCTCCCTCAGCCTGTCGACCTCCTCCAAAGCCGGAATCTCATGCGCTTCGCTCGAGTCGAAAGGGATCTCCTGCCATTCGACTCGATTCTTTCCGATTGACCTCACTGCAGACTCGGGATCCCGTCCAATGGAGGATTCCATCGCCTTGACGAGCGGCGCGACCCCTTCGGGAAAGGCGTCAGCAAATTCCCCCGCAATGCCTTTGACGGCACGCAGGACGTCGGGATAGACGTCGAACGACAAGCCGCGGCTCCCGTCCCCGGGGACAATCCCGGCGACTAAAGTCTCCACCATGCCAAGGACATCGGCATCGCGGAAAGTGGCGTGTCTGATGCCTTCGATACATTCAATAGCTTTCCGCGCGGCCGGCCCGTCGGGATGAAAGGTCGCAAGGTAATCTTCCAGGCAGGAACGAACATGCTTGGAATCGACCCCCTCACACCTCTCGAAAAAGCGGGGGATGAAGTCCAGAGCGGCGTATTTGAGCCGGCGCGACTCGAAAATGCCACCCCTAAGGATGGAATCCTCCCGGCTTGACGGAGGCCCGATGCGCATCCCCTTCGCCGCCCCCGCTGCAAAGCCGAAAGCCTCTTTGAAAACTGCCCTGGCAGACTCCGGGTCGGTGGGTTCAGCGAAGAACCCGGATTCCTTCATCCCGACCAGCACGGGGCGCATCTTGCTGAGGGATCGCAAGTTCGGCGATTCGCTTCCTTCAATCGCCGAAACGGCGTCCTCGAGCGCGCCTGGGTAGATGCCGCCCAGCACGCCTCCCAGAACGCGTTCCACAACCGAGCCGACCGAGGGCCTGAACCGGCACTTCCGCCAGACGGTCTTCTCGATGAGGCTCTCGTACTCCCTGGTCGTCCCCTTCTCCCCCTTCGGTCCTAGCCCTTTCCTCCACTCATCCTCGTTGCAGACGAGGAGGACCTTCTTCCTGCAGCCAACGACGAGGTGGTCGACCGCCCCGAGCAGCTCGCGAATGCCCATGTCGCACCTCTCCACGTCGTCTATGACGAGGAGGGTCTCGGGGCCGATGATGAGGTTCACGGCATTCAGCGGCGCCATCTTGAGATCGACGCCCGCCTTCTTCTCCAGCTCCCTGATCTTTTTCCCGAGGAACGATATTCCCGTGTCCTTGGCGAACCCGACGAGTGAATCCCACCTGCCCCTCTCCCCGCCGGCCGCGCACCCTATGGCGTATTTCGAGATGAAACCAGACTCAATCGCCCCGCAGAGCTCCGCTAAGTCCTTGGCGCCGTAGGCGGACGCCACCACGACGGGATGCCGGCTCTCATCCTCCTCCAGCTTCTCGGTCAGTGCGTGCTCGACAAAGTAGGTTTTCCCGCATCCCCATTCCCCGGTAAGCATGAGGGCGTACGAGTTCTCCTTGTCCTCGATGTACTCCCTCACGACGCCGATGATGTCATCCTCGTTCACCTTGGTCGCTCCTTGTCCGCCATCGGTTTCCACCCTTACCTTTCCTATGGCCAGGCGAGAGCCTACTCCAGCGCTTTCGGATCCCATTCGAACCCTTCGGCCTGCCGCCTTATCGCCGGGTCGATGCACTTCTTGACGAGCTCAAGCGCCGCGGCCGCGCGGTGCAAGCTAGTGGATGACCATTTCAAACAAATCTTTCGCGATAAAATCAACGCGCTTCTTAACGTCAAAACAACCATTCGCATAGCGTTTAGCAAAAGCTCTTGTAGTGGCATAACGCGATTCAGCGTATATGGGCAGCTTTTCCTTAAGCGATTTGTCTTTACATTTCGCGTTAAGTCGCTCTTCTAGCATGAGCAAGTTCCCAATAATCGAGTTTTCCTGAGCCTGCGAATCCGGAAGAATGTGCTCTATTGTGAATGCCTCAGAAACCCTAACACCAGACTTAAGCTCCTCGAGCAAGGCAAGGACCAACTTGCAGCGATCCTTCAACTTTGTTTCGCTATACAACGGCCACGAATGAGACCATCCAAGCGAAAGGAGATTAATTCGAAATGTTTCTTCTGAAGGCAGTTTTTCGTTAAAACTATTTTTCCACTCATCTAACACTTGCTGGGTGCAGTTCAACTCGATTGCGTATGAGTGTTTCACGATCGAATCCGATAGGTGGTTCGACTCCATTCCCCCGATTATCTTATAGCAAATATAGAACCGGTAAATAAATCCAATCGCATCATCATACTGCTCGCTCGTTAGCTGCTCTATTTCGCGAGCGTGCATTAAACTCATAAGAAGCGGCCTGAAGACGCGGACATTGTGTGTTCTTAAGAAACTCAAGATTTCCGCATTTCTGTCATCGCTGGTTGGCTCGACAATCTCTGCATAATATCCGGCTTTTAGCCTTAAATCATAGAGAAGATCAGCAGCCTTCTTTGGATCCGTAAAATCCCTTATTTTCTTATATGCTCCATCCTTGTCGCCTTGTCCTAGGCGATATTTTTGAATTGCGTAGTGACGCAAAAAAGCTTTCATGTTCGAGCCGACTGTTGCTTCAATTTCCGACCATACCTGTTTTGCATCATCGCGCTTTTCTATAGGATGGATATAGCGCATAATATAGTTCTTCAGAAGCTCATGGTCCTCAAGCTCGATACCTCGCGCATTCAATATTTCGAATATTGTGTACGAATCTTCCTCAGACGATGATTTGATGTTTACATATGCGACAGAAATGACCGCATCCCTGAAGGCCAGCAACTCCTCATCCTTCATCTTGGCGAAACTTGCACTGAAATATTGGAAGGCTTTAACGATCAGTTCGTCTTTTGATCCGGACGCGCGTTTGCTCTTCGAGAAAGCCACAGCAGACATGGCAGCCGCATCTTCAGGAGAGATAGCAATTACTCCTTCGACGATCCTCGTTAATGATAAATGATTCTCCGGAGCGACGATCGCGTGCTCAACATCCTTAGTATCTATCGCCACTAGATATTTTTTTGTGCCATTAGCGTGGTTAATCATATTCCTTTTCTTGAAAGCGAACATGAGGCTAGACAGCAAGAGCGTTAGGGTAATAACTCTTTGTTGACCATCAATTATTGTAAAAACCCCGAGGCTGTCTTCTTCTTCTTCCTCCATCAGCACTATCGAACCGATGAAATGCGACGTAGCAACTTCCTCTGTCACAAGCTTGATGTCTTCGAATAGATCTTTCCAGTTATGCTCATCCCACACGTAAGCGCGCTGATTGCGAGGGATTCTATAGATTGAGTCATTAAGCAGCTTTCCAACCGTACTCTGACGTGCTTCAAATGCCATGTTGATCCCTTGCCTTCGCAATAGTTTTGTCGGCCTTGCCGCCTCTCGGCGTCACCAACGCCTTCGCTACAATAAAAGTCGGCACATCGCCGAGCAGGGCCGCCTTTTCGCTCGCGAACATGCCGACTGCCCCAATCAATCTCCGTCGCTGCCATCATCGTCGATTAACCAACATGTCAGCAGCAGGCAATCGTCACGTCCACAGTCCATTCTATATGCCGGCTGAGCATGGGGCGCATCTTAATCGCCAAGATATCCAGGAAGCCCGAGCTTCCAGGGAAATGCCTTCAGACGCCTTACGTTGGGTAGGCCCCCTACAGAGATCTATTGGCCGTGCACCGCAAACAACGCGTTAGGCCGTTGCACGCAATCGGCCAG
This sequence comes from uncultured Collinsella sp., assembly GCA_938023905.1. Lineage (GTDB taxonomy): Bacteria > Actinomycetota > Coriobacteriia > Coriobacteriales > Coriobacteriaceae > Collinsella. The sequence goes on from CALJCO010000135.1 coordinate 6,461, forward strand.
CCACCCAGCATCCCCAATCCGCGTCACAACTCCCTACCCCGCTCCAGCCATCGTCATCTCCATACAGTGTCCAAACCCACACCAATAAAACCAACCCACGCAACAAGCAGCCCTCGCTTAGCAACCCAAACACCACCACAAGCCAGCAAGCAATCACCAGTCTGCGTTCGCAACATCGCTTGGAACGGCAAATGCTTACCGCGCCCTTGAAACACGCCAAACTCGTCTACAACCTGCGGTTTTTCGTTTATACTGCAATCGTTGAAATGCCGGTACGCTTGCAGAATCGTACCTGTTCCGATTACAGACGATATGAGCAGGACATAAAAACATTGAGAGCCCCTGCTGCATGAAGGACCGCGGATTAGGCCGACAATGGTGAGTGTCTAATTCAGCCGCGGCGGCCACGC
>CALJCO010000136.1 GCA_938023905.1 uncultured Collinsella sp.
AGAGGTCCTCGGGGCCCAGCTGTCCCTCAAAGCTCGTGGCAATCGCGACGGGACGATGCTCCACGCCGGGCCCGCCGTTGGGAATCGCGCGGAAATCATCGCGTCCTCGGTCCTTTTGCCCGTGCAGGTTAAAGCTGCAATGATCGGTCGCAATAGTATCGATCTCGCCAGCCACAAGCGCCTCGCGCAGCGCGGCACGGTCACCGGCATGGCGCAGCGGCGGGCTCATCACGTACTTGGCGCCCGCAAAGCCGTCCTCGCCCTGCTCCAAGTAGCACGTATCGTCGAGCATCAGATACTGAGGGCAGGTCTCGACATAGATATTCTTCTGCCCGCGCGCCTTGGCGGCACGGATGGTCTCGAGCCCCAGCTTGGTCGAAAGGTGCACCACGTTGACCGGAGCGTCCCCGGCCAAGTGCGCCAGATACAGCAGGCGGCTCACGGCCTCGGCCTCACACACGTCCGGACGGCTGAGCGCATGGCCCTCGGGCCCGTGGATACCCTGCTCAAACACGCGCTTCTGCAGCGCGTTGACCAACGTGCCGTTCTCGCAATGCACGCACAGGATACCGCCCACGCGCTTGAGCTCCTCCAGCACCTCGAGCGTCTCGGCATCGTCCAGGCGCAGATGGTCGTAGGCAAAGTAGGTCTTAAACGACGACACGCCCGCCTCGCGCATGGCCGAAAGATCGGCGCGGTTGCGCTCATTCCACTCGGCAAGCGCCATATGGAAGGCATAGTTGGCGGTGCAGGTGCCGTCGGCGCGATGACGCCACTCGACCAAGGCATCGGGCATGGTCACGCCGCGATCGGCCGTCGCGTAGTCCACAATGGTCGTCGTGCCGCCGCAGGCAGCCGCGCGCGTGCCGGTCTCAAAGCTATCGGCTGTCCAATCCATGCCGGTCCAGCACTGCATGTGCGTGTGCCCATCGATAAAGCCCGGGAACACCCAGCAGCCCGCAGCATCCTCGACGGTATCGCCCTCGGCCGGCTCAATCGCCGCGGCAATCCGCACGATCTTATCGCCATCCATGGCAAGATCGGCGCGGCGAAGCCCCTGGGGCGTCACGAGTGCGCCGTTTTTGATGATGATCATAATTGCTCCTTATTGATTGATGCAGTTGGCCACGCGATCAAAATACGAGCAGGCGGCGATATGCTCCGTTATGCGTCGCTGTCCCTTGACGGTATCGACGTCCCACAGCTCGTAGGCACGCGCCTCGACCAGCACCACGTCGGTACGGTCCTTGAGGATCGAACCGCCGCCGTCCTTACCCTCAAGACACATAAGTGCATCGAACAATTCCGCCGGAAAGAGCACCGGGCTCGAAGGCTCGCCGTTGCACGCAAGACGCACCGGATGATTGCGGTCACGCTCGTCAAACGCACGAACCATACCCTCAAAAGAATCCGAACTCACAAGCGGCTGGTCGCCCGGCAAAAAGAGGCAGCCTTTCCAGTTGCGTTCGACTCCCCACGAAAGGCCCGCACGGACGCTTTCGCTGCGCAGTTTGCCATCGTGCAGCACACACGGGCAATGCTTGTCCTCGCAAATCTGGGCGACCTCGGGCCAACGCGTCGAAACCACGACGTCAAAGCCCCGGGGAACCGAATCAATGGTCCGGGCAATCAGCGGCTTGCCATAGATATCGGCAAGCATCTTGTTAGAGCCAAACCGCTTGCCCTCGCCCGAAGCCATAATGACGCAACCAAGTTTCATGGCGATACCTCCCCTGAAGCCATCGTACCCATAACTCGCGTCGCGGGGCATCTACATCGAAAGCGCTTATCCCGCACGCCCACGATGCAAAAAGGGGCACCCCGCCGGTTGGCAGAGCGCCCCCTTTACATGGCTTACCCCAGCGCGGCTTTAGGCCTGGAACCAACGGGCGGTGTTGCGCTCGTCGAGGGCCTTGAGGGTAGCGGCGGGATCGGCAACCTTCTGCAGGAACATCATGGCTGCGATGGCGTACGGCTTGTAGCTGGCCTCCTTGTACATGCCCACGCGGTGCATGTCAAAGACGTCGGCGTTGACCTCGCCGTGCTCGCAGGAGACACCGGAGATGTCGGCGGGCAGCGGGTGCATAAAGATAGTGTCCTGGCCGTTGGCGGTCTTCTCCATGAGCTCGGTCGTGGAGCACCAGTCCTGATGGGTGGCGTTCTGAGCGAGCAGCTCCTTCTCGAGCGCTGCGATGCCGGCGTCGTCGCCCTCGGCGTACAGGTTGGTACGCTTCTCCATGGCGGCAAACGGAGCCCAGCTCTTGGGGATCACGATGTCGGCGCCCTCGAAGGCCTCGGCCATGGTGTTGACCTGCTTAAAGGTGGTGCCGGACTCGGCGGCATAGCCCTTGGCGCGCTCGACGACCTCGGGCATGAGGTCGTAGCCCTCGGGGTGAGCCAGGGTGACGTCCATGCCAAAACGGGGCAGCAGGCTGATCAGCGACTGCGGGCAGGACAGCGGCTTGCCGTAAGAGGGCGAATAGGCCCAGGTCACGGCAACCTTCTTGCCCTTGAGGTTCTCAAGGCCGCCAAACTCGTTGATGAGGTAGAGCATGTCGGCAGAGGACTGCGTGGGGTGATCGGAGTCGGACTGCAGGGAGATGAGCGTGGGACGGTGATCCAGAACGCCATCCTCGTAAGCCTGCTGCACGGACTCGGAGACCTCGGCCATGTAGGCGTCGCCCTTGCCGATGTACATGTCGTCACGGATGCCGATGACGTCGGCCATGAAGGAGATCATGGTAGCGGTCTCGCGGACGGTCTCGCCGTGAGCGATCTGGGACTTCTTCTCGTCCAGGTCCTGCAGCTCAAGACCGAGCAGGTTGGCGGCCTTAGAGAAGGAGAAGCGCGTACGGGTAGAGTTGTCGCGGAACAGGGAGACGGCCAGGCCCGAGTCGAAGATCTTGGACGAAACGTTGTTCTCGCGCAGGGCGCGCAGGGCGTCGGCGACGATGTAGAGCGCCTTGAGCTCATCGGTGGTCTTGTCCCAGGTGTGCAGGAAGTCGCTGCCGTACATACCCTTAAAATCGAGGCCGTTCAGCTGCTCGACGAGCTCGGTAAACTTGGCGTCCATGGAAATGTCCTTTCAAAAGATGAAACGATCGCAATGAGTAGACGTGCTCCGGCATGCGCGTGTGGCTAGAACATGCAGAGCACTATGACGAGGACCCGCCACCGTTGAGGAAGCATGGGAGATAACGACCGCGGGCCCCGAGTCAACAGGGGTTGCCGGGGACACGAGCGGCCCCCGGCTCAACAAAATCGAGGAATGGGACTAATCGATCTTGTTGTTGGTCAGACCGGCACGAAACACGGTGGCGTCGCCATCGGCCTGGCTCGGATCGTAGAGGTTCAGGGCAGCCACGTACATGGCGGCAGCGGTGACCAGGTCGTCCTTGTAGGTGACCTCGTTGGGAGCGTGAGCCTGAGACTCGGCACCCGGGCCAAAGCCGACGCAGGGGATGCCGTAGCGGCCCTGGATGGAAACGCAGTTCGTGGAGAAGGTCCACTTGTCGCACAGCGGACGACCGGTGCGCTTGTCCATGCTGGGCTCGCAGCCGATGCGCTCGTCACCGAACATGGCCTTGTGGGCGTCGACGAGGGCCTTGACGTGCGGAGCGGTCTCCTTGTTGATCCACGTGGGGAAGTAAGCCTCGGTCTCGTAGACCTCGCCGGTCCAGGACGGACGGTCGTACATGTACATGGAGACCTTCACGTCGTCGCCGTACTTCTTGGCGGCCGGCAGGTTACGGATCTCGTCCAGGCAGGACTCCCAGGTCTCACCGGCGGTCATGCGACGGTCGATGGAGATGGCGCAGGAGTCAGCGACGGCGCAGCGGCTGGGGCTGGTGTAGAAGATCTGGCTGACGGTGCAGGTGCCGCGGCCCAGGAAGCGGGCGTCCTCAAAGTGCTCGGGGTTGTACTTGGGGTCGAGCATCTTGACGAGGCCCTTGATGTCGGTCGACTCGTCGCAGCCGTTGTTGTTGAGGGCGCGGACGTCGGCGATGATGTCGGCCATCTTGTAGATGGCGTTGTCGCCGCGGTCGGGAGCGGAGCCGTGGCAGGAGGTACCGTGAACGTCAACGCGGATCTCCATGCGGCCGCGGTGACCGCGATAGATGCCGCCGTCGGTGGGCTCGGTGGAAATGACGAACTCGGGCTTAATGCCGTCCTTGTTGTAGATGTACTGCCAGCACATACCGTCGCAGTCCTCTTCCTGGACGGTGCCGACGACCATGATCTTGTAGCCCTCGGGGATGAGGCCCATGTCCTTCATCATCTTGGCAGCGTAGGTAGCGGAAGCCATGCCGCCCTCCTGGTCGGAGCCGCCGCGGCCGTAGATGATCTCGTCGGTCTCGTAACCCTCATAGGGATCGGCATCCCAGTTCTCGATGTTGCCGATGCCGACGGTGTCGATGTGGGAGTCGATGGCGATGATCTTGTCGCCCTCTCCCATAAAGCCCATGACGTTGCCCAGGCCGTCGACCTTGACCTCGTCATAGCCAAGGTTCTCCATCTCGGCCTTGATGCAGGCGACAACCTCACCCTCCTCGCAGGACTCAGAAGGGTGGGAGATCATGGCGCGCAGGAAGCGAGTCATATCAGCACGATGGGACTCAGCAGCAGCCTTGATTGCGTCGAAATCGAGTTCTTTAGCCATTGTTCATAACCTTTCAAACGAAGGAATCTACCTGTGAGGTGGCGGAGCGATACCTATTTACTCCGCCCCAACGATTAGCAAGTGGGATATTCGCCTTCCCAAACAATGCGGCGATACTGGTCGGGGTCGGTGTCGCCCTCGGTGGAGAAGCAAAGCACGGAGCTCGTCTTGTCCAGGCCGATGAGTTCCTTGAGCTCGGCGTACTCGGGATCGAGCATGAGGGTCTCGACCAGGCCGGTGGTCACAGCGCCGGACTCGCCGGAGATGACGCGCGGGTCGCCCTTCTCGGGAGCGCCCAGGGTGCGCATGCCGCGAGCGGTGACCCAGTCGGGGCAGGACACGAAGGCGGTGGTGTGGTTGCGCAGGATATCCCAGCCCAGGATGTTGGGCTCGCCGCAGCACAGGCCGGCCATGATGGAGGGCATGTCACCGTCCACGATGCGCGGATCGCCGTCGCCGGCGGCAGCGCCCTTGTACAGGCAGGCGGCAGGTGCGCACTCAACCACGACGAAGGTGGGCGGGTTATCGGGATACAGGTTGGTAAAGTAGCCCACCACGGCGCCGGCGAGCGAACCCACGCCAGCCTGGACAAACACGTGCGTCGGGCGGTTGATGGCCATCTCGCGCAGCTGCTCGGCAGCCTCGGAAGCCATGGTGCCGTAGCCCTCCATGATCCAGGACGGGATCTTCTCGTAGCCCTCCCAGGCGGTGTCCTGAACGATGACGCCGCGCTCGCAGGCGTCGGCCTCGGCGGCGGCCATGCGCACGCACTCGTCGTAGTTGACCTCTTCAATGGTCACCGTGGCGCCCTCGGCGGCAATGTTATCGAAGCGGGGCTTGGTGGAACCCTTGGGCATGTGCACGACAGCCTTCTGGCCCAGCTTGTTGGCAGCCCATGCCACGCCGCGGCCATGGTTGCCGTCAGTGGCGGTAAAGAAGGTGGCCTGGCCAAAGTCCTTGGCAAGCTGATCGGAGGTCAGGTAATCGAAGGTGCAGTCGGCAACGTCCTTGCCGGTCTCGTCGGCAATGTAGTTGGCCATGGCAAACGAGCCGCCCAGAACCTTAAAGGCGTTGAGGCCAAAACGATAGCTCTCGTCCTTAACGCACAGGTTGGACAGGCCCAGGCGCGCAGCCTGACCATCCAGGCGGGCAAGCGGAGTGACGGTATATTGAGGGAACGACTGGTGGAAGGCGCGGGCCTTCTTCACGTGGTCGAGGCTCATGATTCCCAAGTGCTTGTCATCGCTCTTGGGCATCGTGTTGCCCGCCCACTGGATCTTATCGGCCATACGGTGAACTCCTTAAGTCCTCTCTTGCCGGCCCCCGCATACGCGTTTCAGCCCGATCCCATTCACACGGCTGAACTTTTATGTGGATGCCAAACAAAAAGTTTGTTAGCACTGTTCTATCACACTTTTTGATTGATAAACCTAACGAATTGTTTGTTGCCGCAATCGGTACCTTTTCGCCGCCGAACGGTCATGAATTGCCTTGTTGATGGATTTGTTTGCGGTCAAGTGTGGTTTATGGCAAAGTGAGCCCAAACTAATTTTTAGGAAGGCACCCATGACCCCCGCACAGATTGAGTTCTACAAGCGCCTCGCACACGGTCTGGCGCTCCAATTTGGCCCCAACTGCGAAGTCGTCGTCCACGATCTGGAGACCGAGGACGTAGACCACTCCATCGTAGTGATCGAAAACGGCCACGTCAGCGGGCGCAAACTGGGTGACGGCCCCAGCCATATCGTGTTTGAGTCCATGCACGAGGGCGCCACCGATGTACACGACCGCGAGCCATACCTCACTAAAACCACCGACGGTAAGCTGCTCAAATCGTCGACGATCTTTATCCGCAACGACGAGGGCAAACCCGTCGGCATTTTGGGCATCAACTTTGACATTACGCTCATGAAGGCTTTTGAGCGTTCGCTCGACGCCTTTACCGGCACCGGCGGCACGGGCTATACCGAGCCCGAGCCCATTACCAAGAACATCGGCGACCTGCTCGAGGACCTGCTACACGAGTGCGAGCAGTTTGTGGGCAAGCCCGCGGCACTCATGACCAAAGACGAGCGCATTCGTGCCATTGGCTACCTCGACCGTCGCGGTGCCTTCCTCATTTCCAAGTCGAGCGAGCGCGCCTGCGAGTTCTTTGGCATCTCCAAATACAGCTTCTATAGCTACCTCAATGAGGCCAAGGCGGCGGCCGGCGACAAGTAGGCACTCGCCTGGATTGCCCCTCCCCTTTTGGGCGCGAGTTCTGGAAAGCATGAATCCAAGACCGAGCCGCTTGGGAAGTTCCATATAATCGATGTCATTAGTATTTCGAAAGGGTGGAACAGAATGGCGTTGAGCAAGGCATCATGCACCGGTCGCGGATTGATTCCGGCAATTGGTGGGCATGTGCACCACATGTTCGATGAGGGTGAAGACGACCTGTTTTCGCTGAGCCTTGACGACGTGATGGATGATCGCCCGTGGACCGCCGACGAACTCATGGGCGGCGGGGCTCGCCCGTCAAGCCCCAATCCCGCACTTGCGCCTAAGCCCGCATCTGCGCCGACTCCTGCGCAGTCGCCTGTTTCGACGCCCGCGCCTACGCCCGCACCCACTTCGGCGCCCACGCCCGCTCCCCGCCCCGCAAGCGACCCGTCCGAGACGGCGGCATTTCTCGCTGCAGCGACGCAGGGCAAATCGGCCGACAGCACCGTTATGTACAGCGCCCAGCAGTTGCCTGTTCCTGCGGCACGCAAGCCTCCGGTCGCAAGGCTCGATGAGCCCGTTGCCCATCAAGTTGCCTACGATTCCTGGGCTGCAACCGATCTGGATGAGACCTCTACCGGCATGCCGGCGCTCGATGTTCCAGTTAACCCGCTTTTTGCCGCCAACACGAGCGCCGCGGACTATGAGGGCGATGCGGCATATTCCGATTATTCCGATGGCTATGCTGGCACCGGTCGCATCGAGACCGAGGATTATGGCACCGCATCGAGCGATTATCTCAACGATCCGTACGCTGCCACGCCTGCACCGGAATATGACCCGGAGGCCGCGTCCACGCCGGCATATACCAAAAGCACGGGCGAAGAGCGCTTCGCCGATTATTACGCCGAGGAAAAGGCACTGCGTTTCTCGGAATTTCCGCAGGCAGTCAAGGTTGCCTTTATCGCTATTGTCATTGCCCTGCTCGGTGTCATTGCGTTTGAGGGATTCCAGCTGTTCCGCGGCCCCACCCAAGCGGAGTCGGAAACCCAGCAAAAAGAGGACGATAACCAGTACCTGGACATCAACACCCTCAAGGGCGACCCCAACGACGAGGACGACGAGTAGCGAGGGTAAAGGGAGGGCCGGAAGAGCCGGCGGCATGTTACGGCTCCAAAAGCCCTGCCATAAAGATGGGCAGATACAGCACGTCACCATCGCGGTGAAGATTACATTCCGCAAGTACCAGGGCGCGATCGATTCCGTAGCCCTTCGTCGCGAGCGCGTTGTCGAGCGCCGCATGGGACTTAAAGCTCTTGCCCGACTTGACCTCGATGGCAAGAACCTCCCCATCGAGCGTCTCCTCCACAAAATCGAGCTCGCCGACTTTTTTAGACGTAAAGTAGCGCAATCTGAATCCGTGGGCTTTGAGCTCTTGGGCAACGAAGCCCTCAAACGCCGCCCCCATGTTCATGCCAAAGGCGTCTTCCGCCCCCCCATCAAAAACGCCTTGGGCGACCCTTTTGGAATACGACGACATGAGCATTCCGGTGTCCAAGTAAAACAGCTTGAACAAATTTCGTTGCTCCCCCAATAAAAGGGGTGCCACGGGCGCCGTTACGTTATACACGGGAAGCGCGACACCCGCCTCCGATAGCCAGAGAAAATGATCTGTCACCTGCGAAAAACGTTTGACACCGTTAATCGATGACAGTTTGAATCGCTTGTTTTTGGAGCCGGCCTCGCTGGGAATCAGATCATAGATATCGCGAATAACCAAGCGTAGCTCAGGCGGAGCGTACTTTGCGATGTCATCGCGATACAGGGCGTGAAGATCGCGATGGATGTTTCGAACCTCGTCGACATTGCGCGTCGCCAAGAAGGAATTGACCGCGTCGGGCATGCCCCCCACCACCACATACTGATGGAACAGATTGAGCAAGCGGTCATACAGATAGCCGGGGAGCTCCTTTTCGTCCTTTAGACAACCCCTGAGCATGTCAAACGCTCCGGCAGCAACGCCGCTTGCCCAGCAGAACTCCTCAAAGTCGAGCGGGTACATCTGGACCTGCTCGACATACCCCACCGGCAGGGAATCGATGCCCTCGAGCTCAACACCAAGGAGCGATCCGGTAAGGATGTATCGAAAGTCGCCGCGCTGGACCAGGTATTTGATAAACGTCACTACGTTGGGGCATCGCTGCACCTCGTCGATAACCACAACGGTCTTGTTCGCAACCATCGGCTGCGTTGCAGCAATAGACATGCGCATAAGCAGGTCATCCGCGCTTTTTGCCGCCAAAAACGAATCGCGCACGGACGCGTCGGCGATAAGGTCGAACGTCACGACATTTTCGAACGATTCGCTTGCAAAGACGTTGACCAAATATGACTTTCCTACCTGTCGGGCGCCCTTGACCAAAAGAGCCTTGTTAGGCGACGAGGCAAGCCAAGATTCAAACTGTGCTTTCGCTTTTCTCTGTAGCATAAGCGTACCCCTTATTACGTGCTGTTTTAGCACTAGGATACACTTTTCCGTAGTTATTAGATGCTCATTTCGACACTTTTTCGAAGTTCTAAAGTGTGTATTGCGACACTTTTCCGTACTTTTAAATGGGATATCTCGACACTTTTTCGGATTTAAGCCTAGCAACAGCCGGCGAAATCAAGCACCGTCCGCGCGTCATTTCGCACTCGGCGCTTGATTTCTGTCCGCGTGCGCTGATAGACTCCATCGTGCCCGCAAGGAGCGGGCGCGTTTTATCCAGAGTCGGGGTAGAGAGTTGGCTCCACGATCCCGACGCCAACCGGCCAAGAGGCACGGTGGCCCTGCCAACATCGATGAAAGGAGTCCGTATGGACAATTTCTCCGTGCGCAGTGAGTACAGCTTCCACAATCTGGCAGCCAAGCCAAAACAAATACATCTTCTGGACGAGCCGAGCGGCTACGCCTCGGCCATGGTCAAGAGTAGTCTCTCCCACCAGATGCGCTTTACCGTGCAGGTGCTCGAGGAAGAGCTCTGCGCCGCCAGCGACCCGCACGTGCTGCAGATCAAGCTGCTCGGAGACAACTCGCGCGAGCCGTCCAGCTGGAAGCTGTTTGCCGACGGCGCATGCGTTGCGAACGGTTCAGGAGAATTTGCCCGTGAATGCTTCTACGAGGGCGCCGAGGTGTTCCTGGACTTGTGCCGAGATGCCGTCGAGACTGCCGAGCTGCGCCAATGGAGCCAGAGGGAGTACGAGCTGTTGAGTGCCGCGCGCGGGATCGCGGAGGTGTAGGCGAGCGGATGAGCCATCGGCAATTCCGAGCTGGCAAGGGCCGGGAATTAGATTCCCGGCCCTTAACCTAGCACTGCTTTATGAGATCGAGCACCGCGGGGATATCGTCAGCGCTACGGAGTGCAACATAGGTCGGCATACCCGGCCCAAATCCGTCCTGTGTGCGCTTGTCCTGGCACATGGCCTCCGGGTCAATCAGCTCGTCCACACTCTTTGCCAGGCCGACGGCAATCCAACCACCGTTGCTGGTCCTGCCATCTAGAACGGCATGCAGTTTTCGCTTGCCCGACCTGAAGCCTACATAGTACTTGGCTATATAGGACTCCCACGAAGGGTTACCACTCAGAACAGACTCGCGCACCTCATCGAAAAGCTTCTGGTTGAGTCCGCCTTCAGCAAAAGTGGGGTGATTCTCCTGCAGAGTCCAGACAGGAGCCTCGTCAGACTCCCCGCGAGAGGGGCGATACTTGTCGACGACATCTGCCGGAAGATCGGGGTACTTCCATATCTCGCACGCCTCTTTCGCCAGCTCGTCCGCACGCTGCCTAATCTCCTCCTCGCCCCATTTTTCATGCGAGGCGATCGACTTGTTTAGGTAGAGTGGGCTGCACATAAGTCCCACGTTCGGAAGATTGAGCTTGTCCGAGAACGACCGGTTTGAGTACTCCTGGTTGTAGCCCGTCAGCGTTAGATTTCCCAAGTTGTTGCACAGCCTGTCGTGGATGTCTTCCCAGTTCTCGCCAAGCGATTCCTTCCAACCGTGCTCATCATCAATCGTCTGGGGCATGACGTGCTCGATCTGGTAATCGTCAGCCGAGATGGACTCCTTTGGATGGTGCCAGTTCTCCATGCGTTCCAGGTAATAGCGCTTTTTAGAGAAGCGGTTGTAGCAGTCACGCGTCTTAAACTCCTCGACAAAATGTTCGTCCGTCGGGAAGTACGCGGTCATACCACTGCTATGGATAAGGAGCATCGCCGTAACGTACTCCTCTATATCGTCCTGCTGCTCGAGATTGCGATACATGCCGGCAAAGAAATTATTTAGGCCCGTGGTAAGCCTGCCGCAAACCGCCCGCCTGAACAGAAACGACTCGATAGTCTCGCAGATACGAAGAAACGCATTGCGGTCAATCCTGCCTCCTTCATAAACCGAGTAAAGCAGCATCAGCAAAGGTCTGACCGGTTTCACATAAAGACAAGTAATCCTGCCGAACACTCGGCGCAGCCCCTCGTCTTTTTCCTCGCCAAGGAACAGCCTCGCATATCTCTGCGCATATTCGCGGAGCTCCTTCAGCAGGCCCTCGGTATCTCCATCGTAGTCATCAGCGAAATAGCGTTTGAACTCGTGGTAGGCCTCGTTTTCCTTCGGCATCCTATTGGGAACCTTGAGCCACAGCCAGTACCAGATAAATGCATTGAACTCTTCCTCGCCGCCTTTTCCGAACAAGCGCTCGAGCGGATGCCAGTAACCCTCGTAGAGCTTGGTCTGCTCGTCGTTGGGAAGCGACATAAGAACGTAGTTACGAATGAGGTCAATGGGCGTGAGCGGCTTACCCTTGGAGTTCATGGACTCAAATATGAGCTGGGCATTATCAACGCCAGCGGTGAGCTTAGTGTCGATGACCTGCACGCGGTTTAGCCCCGCCCAAAGCCTTGCAGGGTCGAATGATTTCCCGTGCATCTTCTCGCGGAAAAACGCATGGTTCTCGACGATCCGATCCGATTTTTCATCTGGCACGGGAGACCCAGATACGATGGAGAACAGCGTCTCTTTATCGTCCTGCGAGAGCACCAGCTTGTAGCGCGCCAGACCGTTGTAGTCATCATCGTTAAAGAGGTAGTTCTTCCGCAGCGCTGAAATCTTGAGATCGCCAAGGAAGCCGGCCTTGTCGGGGTTGCTCTCCAAATAGTCAGCCAAAGCTGCAATCATCAACGAAAACGTCGTCATGCGCTGCTGCCCGTCAATCAGAAGCACGCGCGAAATACTCGTGGCAGAGCTCTCGGACTCGGGGATATAAAGCATCGACCCCACGAAGTGCGACACGCCATCACGACCCGCTCGCATAACGTCCTCCCAAAGCACTTCGCACTCTTTTACGCTCCACGAGTAAACTCGCTGGTACGCAGGAATGACGAACTGCATCTTCGCCACGCCCATAAGGTCGAGTAGATTTGCCTCGGTTGCTTTCATTTACGGTTGTCCCCTCTTATTTACATCGCCTGCAATTGCCCCGTCAATCAAAACACTGGAGATGAGATTGTGGGCAAGCCGCGTGGTCAGTATCCGCAAAGAGCTAAAAGGCAAATAGTCTTTTAGCGTCCTTATCACAAATAATACGTGCACCTTCACTATTTGGCGGTATTAGACAATAGCTAAATGAGTATCGGTTATCATTGCGTTAGCGCTTACGACCTCCTTTTTGCTGGCACACGTCAGCTTAGAATCCCGACAAAGGAGGAAAAGATGAAGTACACGCCTAACGATGAGGTCGTTCTCGCCGTTATAGATGCTATTGTGGCTATCGCAACCGCATACTTTAAGTATCGCGGCAACGAGACGCCCAGCAGCTAAACGACGGAAGCGCGTCGGCACGCGGACTCTCGTTCGCGTGCCGTTTTCTTACCAAAACCGCACCCGTTCGCCGTTACGTTTTACAAAGAACAGCTTAGACGGCATATTATCGCGACCAACTACGATGAGGTCATCCTTGCTGGCAGCCTCAGTCAATTCCCGTTCACGGGCGCCACGATAGCTGTCAACTCTAACAAATAGCACCTTCGAAGAGACTAGACCGTAACCGTCATACTCTATGGCAGGTTGCTCGAAGGGCCTAACTGCTTTCACAGGATTTCGACCCTCAAACTCCAAAACAAAGTCAGTCAAAGGTATCTCGGCTAGCTTCATATACATTTCGCTATAGGAAACGTGCTTCAATCCAAGCGTTTCAAGCGCCTTTTCCTTGCTTCCTGGGATAACATAACCGCCCAATAGGTAATACAGAAGCGCAATTGCATCTTGCCTAATCCTATTAACTTCATCCAAATCCGTAAAGTTATCCTTGTGGAAATAGCCATTCCTATCTTTACCTGCAAAATCCCTTATTTTGAGAAGCACGAAATGTCTTCCCTCGTCGCTAATCCTCCAAGCCTCTTTATTGTCATGGAGAAGATTCGCAAGAGCGACCAGGGTTGTCGAAAACCACCGCTTATTTGATTCGACGAACTGGATGTGTTTAGCCTCTCGAGACCAATCGAATGGTCTCTTGTATACGACTGCCCTATTTCCTTTCTTAGCTGTGGCAATGAAGAGTTTTTCTGATCCCGGCTCGCCTAGCGTAGCAAGCATAAGCTCATATGCGAGCTGCTCAACCGCCTTTATATAGCCACAAACAATTGAAGTGTAATCGAACTCTCCGCCCCGCAAGAAAGACCTGCGCAGGTACTCCGATGTAGTAAGACATCTTGCAAAGCCCTTTGTTCCAGCAAGGCAGTGTCCGAGTCCATCATCGAAGAAAGCTTTATTGAGCACTTTTTGATCTTCGTCGACAAGCCTGAACGTGGTGTGATTTGATTGAACCGTGTAATTCGACTCAGAAAAGCCGTCAACAGTACGACGAACTTCATCTACCAACGAAGCCCTGAATGGCGCCAAACGAGGCATGGAGAGGCTAGAAATGGCCTGGAGACCGATGATATCCTCTACCCTGGCAACTGCATCTCGAACGCGATAAACAAACTCATCGTAGAGATCCTCTGGGAAGAACTTTTTGAAAAAGCCGCTCGATGGTATTTGGAATACGCTATCGAATCCTTCGACACGCAACTCGTTGGGACATCGTTTTAGCCCCTCAATCTCTGCTGCAGACCAGTCGATAACGACAATCCTGCTGATTCCCCATGCATCTAGGATTTCATCAACTTTCATAGCGGTAAATGAGTCCGGAAGGGTGTATCGATACCCTACGGTTTCGCAATTTGTTGAAATTAGAAACTCAATAGGGTTCGTACTTTCGTGCCTCTCATTATTCGACCCAACAACAGCCGAGCCCTTCGGCCAGGCAGCGTCAATACCATAGAGAGCGAACAAGGATCCGAGTATTGGATTGACTATGTTATTTCTAACGGAAAACTCGAGAGATGCCTTATAGAAATCGTATTCAACCTGCTCTTGCGATGGCTGAATCAGCGTCGCAAAACCGCCGATTCGTCTCCGGAGCTTTTCGCCATTCCAGTGCTCCCTAAATTTGTAAGTCGTTCGCAATGCAGAGGCAATCTGTTCGTCAATCGACGCAACTGCCTTTTCTAGTTGGGCGTCGGCATTCATCGTTCGCCTTTCATCAAAAGCCACCGTATCGTTATTATGTCAGCGAATTCTGATGGCTGGTACATTGCTTTCAGCAAAGTCTCTTGCGGAATTGGATACCGATTTACATTTAGATGCCCCCGTTAAGAAAACGCACTTGAACATCTTGCTCTGCAGGCAAAGCAGCACCGGAGTGATGCGGAGGTCTGCGCGGGGTTTCACGGGTTCCCTTGACGCGGCCCAGCGGAAGCGCCACCCGGCATCCCTTCCATAACGCACGGGTAAACAAAGGGAAATAGCGCCACCCACCGTGCAAGGAAGGACGCCACCATGGATCTCACGAAAACGGCTAGAGAAATTACCCGTCTCATGCTCCCCTACCTGACCACGCAGCAGAACCGCCAGCTCAAAAAGGTTTTATCGCACTGCCTTTTCGATGAAAGCCAATTAGCCGAAGACGGTGGCAACGGTGAAAGCGAATCATTCCTGGATCTTTTTCTGTCTGCAAAACGCCTCGAAGGCTGCTCGGATAGGACCATCTCCTACTACGAAACCACCATCAATAAAATGCTTGAATCATTCGATACACCAGCTTGCGACCTGGGAACCGAAGAGATTAGGTCCTATCTTTCCGACTATCAGCAAAAAGCCGGCGTCAGTCGCGTCACCGTCGACAACGTCCGAAGAATCATCTCAAGCTTCTACTCATGGCTCGAAGACGAGGACCATATCATCAAGAGCCCGGTCAGACGCATTAAAAGAGTCAAGGCTCCGCAGCCCATAAAGGAAACGTATAGCGATGAAGTCGTTGAGATTCTTTGCGATAACTGCGGGTCACCCCGAAACCTTGCCCTGATCGACCTGTTGCGCTCCACGGGCATGCGTGTGGGCGAACTCGTCTCGTTGGACAGGAGCTCCATTGACACCATCAATCGGGAGTGCATCGTACACGGCAAGGGCAATAAGGACCGCATCGTCTATTTTGACGCAAAGACTAAAGTTCATATTGAGAATTACCTGTCAACACGAATAGACAGCTCGGAGGCCCTCTTCGTGTCGAGCAAGGCGCCACACGAGAGGCTACAAATTGGCGGCGTCGAGGCGTTGCTTAGAAAACTGGGGCGCGAGCTTGATTTAGGAAGGGTCCACCCTCATAAGTTCAGAAGAACGCTTGCTACAAAGGCCATCGACAAAGGAATGCCCATCGAACAAGTCCAGGTGCTCCTTGGCCATAAGAAAATAGACACCACATTAAGGTACGCAATGGTCGACCAGCGCAACGTCAAAGCATCCCACCGCAGATACCTAACTTAAATTTCGATTTGTCGACCGAGGCGGCGAAGTCCAAGAAGGAACGTTGAAGCTCAATCGGCGGCAAGGGAAGTTCGATTTTGGCCATTTCTTTTGCGCTAATGTTGGCCTGACCAACGGCTCCTTTGGCCATCTTGCGAAGAAGACCTTTGCCGTAGTTGCTGTTCAAGAAGGCAGACACATAGCCGGGCTCTACACGCTCATCGAATCTAACCCTGACAATATATCCTGCGATTACCATGGGCTCGTTCTTATTGAATACGCAGGTCTTGCCTACCTTTTCGCGGCTATTTGTCCTATTGAAAAGCAAATCTCCTCTTACAACTTTTGCGTTCTCAAGCTCCGCACCCGAAAGATCGATGTACTTAAGATCGGAGAGATCAAGCCTTCCATCGTCGGTCATATTGTTCATGCGGAGGTATTTAAATTCGCCACTATCAGAAGCCTTCTTTGAAGTCCCGTACCGCATATCAGCCGCGAGCTCCCCGATTGTAACTGGAGGACAATCGCTTTCTGTTGGATCGGGCCCACCAAACATCTCGACAAATTGTGATTTGACGACGTCGTCGCAGGTTGAGAGCAGCGTGCGATAGTTTTCCTTCAGCTGCTCGGCGGCGCACAATATGTCAGCAATTTCGGCAATCGCCTTCGGTTCGGGAAGGTCAACCTCAAAATCAGCGAGGTCGGAAAAGAGAACATATGGATTAGTTGAACCCTTTGATTTGCTGATTGAATAGCTGGTAAAGCGATCGGAAAGCAGAAGAAATGGTAGCAGCCTCTGTGGAAGAGTGGCCTCGTCTTTGGTCTCGAGAACGAAGGTCACATTGGACGTTACGCCCTCGAAATCGGCAACAGAAACCTTTTTTAGATAGGTGCGCCTTGAACCGTATAGGACTTGTCCTGGCCTGAATAGCCTGATGAAGGCGGGGCCGACGTCGGATTCGTCAAATCGGCCGCGCATCGTCAGTTTTAACCGTTCTGTCTCCATATGGTCGCCGGCGACGAAATACTCGTACGGGTTGTTGTCTCGGTCGACCTTTTCCTTGCAATTGTGGACCAGATCGCCAAATAGATACTTCGTCATGCCGCAAACCTCCGGCAGCTAAATTGTGATTTACAACCGAAGACCGTCTGAATGAACGACGATGCGCAGGAGATTTACCATGACAAATATGACGGTATAATCACTAGAGCTGTAATTTCATTTTTGAGCTCATAGGTACCTGAATGCCAGAAGAACCAATAAGCAAATCCGAGCTGGGAAACCACCTGCTCGGGGCCTGCGACATCCTGCGCGGCCCCATCAACCAGGACGAGTACAAGAGCTACATCACACCGTTGCTCTTCTTCAAGCGCATCTCCGACGTCTACGACGAGGAGACCACCGAGGCTCTAGAGATGTCGGACGGAGACGAAGACTACGCCGCCCTGCCCGAAAACCACAGCTTTGAGGTGCCGGAGGGCTGCCACTGGCAGGACGTTCGCAACACCGGCACGAACGTCGGCAAGGCAATCGTCGATGCAATGGTCGGAATCGAGCGCGCCAACCCCGACACCCTCAGCGGCCTCTTCAGTAGCTTCGACGATGCGAGCTGGACAGACAAGGGCAAGCTCTCCGACGAACGCCTGAAGGATCTCGTCGAGCACTTCTCAGCGAAGAAGTTCGGCAACAGGAACTATAGCGCCGACATGATGGGCGACGCCTACGAATACTTGATCAAGAAGTTCGCCGATATGCAGAAGAAGAACGCCGGCGAGTTCTATACCCCACGCGAGATCGTCAAGATGATGGTCTCCCTGCTTGAGCCGAAGCCCGGCGAGACCGTCTACGACCCGGCATGCGGCACGGGCGGCATGCTCATCGAGGCCGTCCGACAAATGGACAACTCAAAACTCGCCTACGGCAAGCTCTACGGCCAGGAGAAGAACCTCAGCACGTCCGCTATAGCGCGAATGAACCTCTACCTTCACGGCGCGAAGGACTTCCGCGTCGCCCAGGGCGACACCCTGCGCGAGCCCGCCTTCCGCGACGGCAATGCACTCAAAACCTTCGACTGCGTCCTTGCGAACCCTCCGTTCTCCCTTAAGAACTGGGGCTCTGATGAGTTTGCCTCGGATCCGTGGGGCCGTAACGTCTGGGGCGTTCCCACCGACAAATCGGCAGACTTCGCCTGGGTGCAACACATGGTCTGCTCCATGGACAAGAAGAACGGCCGTTGCGCCGTAGTTCTACCCCAAGGAGCGCTGTTCCATGGCGGCAAAGAGGGCACCATACGCAAGGAGCTTATCAAGTCGGACAAGGTTGAAGCCGTTATCGCGCTCGCAAGCGGAGTCTTCTACAGCACCGGCGTATCTGCTTGCGTGCTGTTCCTCAGAAACGAGAAGTCCACCGAGCACCAGGGACGCGTTTGCATTATCGACGGCAGCAAGATCTTCACCGCCCAGCGTGCGCAGAACATGATCTCGGAAGAGGACGCACGGGAGATGCTCTCCCTCTACCGCTCCTATGAACCCGTCATCGAGAAATGCGCCATCACAACGCTCGCCGACATCGAGCGCGAGGGATACGTACTCTCGGCGAACAGCTACATCGAGAGGAAACGCGAGAAGGTCGAGCCACCGGCAGAAACCAGAAAGCGCTTCTACGACCTCATCCAGAAAACAAGAAAGTCGGAGGAGAAGTTCCTCGATCTCCTCGTGAAGGGAGGTTACGTCGATGGAAAGTAGAATCCCCCAGGAGGAGCTCAACAACCATCTGTGGAACGCGGCAGTGCTGCTCCGTACCTACATCGACGCCGGATCGTACAAGCAGTACATCTTCCCGTTGCTATTCTTCAAACGCCTCTCCGACGTCTACGATGAGGAAACCGACGAGGCCCTGGAGGCCTCTGGCGGCGACGAAGAGTTCGCGGCCCTGCCCGAGAACCACAGCTTCGCCATTCCCGACGGTGCCCATTGGGCCGATATCCGAGAAACCACTGAGAACGTCGGCAAGGCCATCGTCGGCGCCTTTCGCGCCATAGAGGCGGCCAACGACTCCAAGCTGCGGGGCATCTTCGGTGACGCTGCCTGGACCAACAAGAAGCGCCTTCCCGATCGTCTGCTCAAAGACCTGATCGAACACTTCAGCGCCAAGACTTTGTCCATCGCCAACTGCCCTGAAGACGAGCTTGGCCAGGGTTACGAGTACCTGATCAAGAAGTTCGCAGACGACTCGGGTCACACGGCCCAGGAGTTCTATACCAACCGCACGGTCGTCCACCTGATGACCGAGATCCTTCAACCCAGGCCGGGCGAGTCCATCTACGACCCCACCTGCGGCAGTGCCGGCATGCTCATCTCCGCCATCGCCCACCTCAAGCAGCACGGGGAGGAATGGCGCAACGTCCACGCCTACGGGCAGGAGATCAACCGGCTCTCATCCGCCATCGGCCGTATGAATCTGTTCCTTCACGGCGTCGAGGACTTCGAAATCGCCAACGACGACACACTGCGTCACCCCACCTTCCTCGAAGCGGGCAAGTTGCGCACCTTCGACATGGTGCTCGCCAATCCCCCCTACTCCATCAAACAGTGGGATCGCGAGTCGTTCGCATCCGACCCCTATGGCCGCAACTTCCTCGGCACGCCCCCGCAGGGACGAGCCGACTATGCCTTCATCCAACACATCCTCAAGAGCATGGACCCGAAGAGCGGCAGGTGCGCCATACTCCTCCCCCACGGCGTACTCTTCCGTAACGAGGAATCGGATATGCGCGAAAAGCTCGTGAGAAGCGATCTCGTCGAGGCAGTCATCGGACTCGGTGCAAACCTCTTCTTCAACTCGCCCATGGAGGCCTGCATCCTCATCTGCCGCAGCGAGAAAGCGCCGAACCGGCGCAAGGAGATACTGTTCGTGGACGCCTCTGCCGAGGTAACCCGCAAGAACGCGCAAAGCTACCTTGAGCCTCGACACATCCAGAGAATCGTCGAGGCTTACCGATCTGACGAAGACATCGAAGGTTTCTCATCCCACGCATCGTTTAGTAAGATCGAGGACAACGCTTTCTCGCTCTCCATCCCTCTGTACGTGAAGCCCTCCAATGATGAAAATGCTGACGATAGAAGCATCGAGGAGACGGTAGAAAGCTGGAGAACCGCCTCCACAGAGGCCGCGTCCCTACTCGATGATATTGCTGCGAAATTGCATGAAAACGATGGTGAGTAACATGACCCACGTTTGCCTGGGCGATGTGGCCCGCGAAATCAAACAGAAGGTCCCTGTAGACCAAGAGCTGCCGACGGTCGGCCTTGAGCATCTGGACCCCGGCGAAGTCGAACTCGCCCATTGGGACGAAGGTGTCGAGACCACCTTCACTAAGGCTTTCTCAAAGGGGCAGGTGCTGTTCGGGCGTCGCAGGGCCTACCTGCGTAAAGCGGCCGTCGCCCCATTCGACGGAATCTGCTCTGGAGACATCACCGTCATCGCCCCCAAGGACAACCTCTCTCCGAGGCTACTCCCGTTCATCATCCAGAACGACGCCCTATTCGAGCACGCCGTCACCAATTCGGCAGGCTCCCTCTCGCCAAGAGTCAAGTGGCAGAGCCTTTCGCAATTTGAATTCGAGCTTCCCAGCATCGCTAAGCAAGAAGATCTTGCCGACATACTCTGGACCGCACAAGAAACGAGGTCTCACTACAGGCAGCTGCTTACAGCCTGCGATGACGTCGTCAAATCACAATTTGTCGAGATGTTCGAGGGCAAGGAATATCCGAGCAGCTGCCTTTCGACTCTCGTGTCGTCGATGAGAAACGGCCTGTCTCCATCGAAGTCAGGATCGCATCGTTCGAAGGTTCTTACTCTATCCGCCATAACCCAGGGGCGCTTCGACTCGTCAGCGTGGAAAGACGGCTTCTTTACGGAGGAACCTCCTGCCGATAAGCGCATCTCAAATGAAGATTTCTATGTTTGCCGGGGCAATGGAAACAAGCATCTGGTTGGAACAGGCGAATACTCAAATATACCAATGAAAGATATGGTTTTCCCTGACACAATGATCGCGGCAAGGATTAAACAAGAGCAAATCATCTTGCCTTATTTACGGTGTGCTTGGAATCAGCCTTCGACTCGCAAGCAAATCGAGGCATCGGCGAAAACCACCAACGGAACATTCAAGATCAACCAAACGGCTCTCGGCAATATCAAGCTTCTTGTTCCGCCTCTCGAGCTCCAGCAGGAGTTCGCCGACTTTGCCACCTCGGTCGACAAATCGAAATTTGCCGTACAAAAGGCCCTCGATGAGCTAAACGCCACGACGAAGAAAATCTTGAACCAGGAGTTAGGACTCGAAGATGTTTAACGAGGACAACACCATCGAGCAAATGAGCGTCGAGGCGCTTGCCAACCTTGGCTGGAGATACGTGGCTGCCGAAGACCTCCCGCGCCGCCATGCCGACGTCATGGTCGAGCCCATGGTCAAGGACGCCCTCATCAGGCTTAACCCGGAGATCGCAGAAGACCCCGATCGCGCCGACGAGATCATCTACCGACTCAGGGCCCTTATTCAGTCCACAAGTCCGCAGAACCTGGTCTCCACCAACGAGCGGTTCAAAAAGCTCGTCATCGAGGAGAACTCATTCCCCTACGGCAAAGACGGCCGCATGGTCCCTATCCGCTTCTTTGGCACGGCGGCGGACGGCGATCTTGACAAAAACGAGTACATCGTCACCAACCAGTGGGTCTACCCCCAAGAGCAGGGCGGCAAGCGCCTCGACCTCGTCCTTCTTGTCAATGGATTTCCGCTCGTCATCGGCGAGTTCAAGACGCCGGTGCGCGATTCGATAACCTGGCTCGACGGCGCTGGCGACATCGCTAAATATGAGAAGAGCATCCCGCAGATGTTCGTCTGTAGCGCCATCAACTTCGCCAGCGAAGGAAAATGCTATCGCTACGGATCGGTGAACATGCCTCCCGAGATGTGGGGACCCTGGCATGAGGGCGACAAGAAGAGCGAGGGCACACTTGCCGACGTCAAGAGAAGCATGGCGTCCATGCTAACCCCCACGAACGTCATGGACATCTTCCAGTTCTTCACGCTCTTCGCCACCGACAAGAAGCATCGACGCATCAAGCTGATCTGTCGTTACCAACAGTTCGAGGGCGCGAACCTCATCGTGGACCGCGTCCGCGCAGGATACCCGAAGCGTGGCCTCATTTGGCATTTCCAGGGCTCAGGAAAGTCACTGCTCATGGTATTCGCTGCCCAGAAGCTGCGCATGGTCCCCGAACTCAAGAACCCGACCGTCGTCATCGTGGATGACCGAATCGACCTCGAGACCCAGATCACGGGGACCTTCAACGCATCCGACATCCCCAACCTCGCAAGCGCCGGCAGCAAGGAGGAGCTTGAGTCCTTCTTCAAGCAGGACATGAGAAAGATCCTCATCACCACCATCTTCAAATTCAGCGAGGTTGCGGGGACGCTCAACGAGCGCGAGAACATCATCCTCATGGTCGACGAGGCGCACCGCACCCAAGAGGGCGACCTCGGCGAGAAGATGCGACTCGCCTTGCCAAACGCCTTCTTCTTCGGCTTGACCGGCACGCCCATCAACCGAACCGACAAGAACACGTTCCACACCTTCGGTGCCAAAGAGGACAAGTCCGGCTACATGAGCCGCTATTCCTTCGCCGACTCCATCCGCGACCACGCCACATTGCCGCTCCATTTTGAAACCGTTCCCGTCGAGCTCCACGTCAACCAAGAGGTCGTGAACGCCGCCTTTGACGAAATGACCCGAGACCTCAGCAAAGAGGACAAGGCGGAACTCACCAGGCGCGTCAAGATCGAGTCCGTCATGAAGGCCCCCGACCGCATCCACAAGGTATGCGAGCACATCGCCAAGCACTTCAAGTCAAAGGTTGAGCCCGACGGCTTCAAGGCGCAGGTAGTCTGCTACGACCGAGAGTGTTGCCTGCTGTATAAGGAGGAGCTCGACAAGCTCTTGGGCACTGATGCAGTCACCATCGTCATGGACACGAACAACGACAAGGAAGACCGCTACAAGGCATACCGTCGAGATCGCGATGCCGAGGAAAAGCTCCTTGACCGTTTCCGCGACCCGGACGATCCGCTCAAGATTCTCATCGTCACTGCAAAGCTGCTCACGGGGTTCGATGCGCCCATCCTGCAAACTCAGTACCTTGACAAGCCCTTGCGCGACCACACGCTGTTGCAGGCAATCTGTCGAACCAACCGCGTCTACAACGACAAGAAGACATTCGGTCTCATTGTCGACTATATCGGCCTCTTCGACAACATCGCCAAGTCTCTGCAATTCGACGAGGCCGAGGTGCAGAAAGTTATAACCAACATCGACGAGGTAAAGGCCGAGCTGCCCGGGCTTATGCATTGCTGTCTTGAGTACTTCTCAACGGTCAGAGACCGCCGCAGCGCGGATTGGGAGTCCCTTCTCGAAGCTCAACAATGCCTGCCAACGACAAAGGTGAAAGACCAGTTTGGGGCCGACTTCTCGGTCTTGAACAGAGCGTGGGAAGCCCTTTCGCCCGACCCATGTCTCAATCCCTACAAGCCCGATTTCATCTGGCTCTCGCAGGTCTACGATTCCGTGAGACCGGTAGACAATCGCGGGAAGCTCATCTGGGCAGCGCTCGGGCCCAAGACAATCGAGCTCGTGCACGAGAACATCACCGTCGAGAGAGTCCGAGACGATGACGACATCCTTGAACTCGACGAGGACATGATCGAGCACTTCATCAACGACAAGAGCAATACCGAGAAGATCACGCGTAAGCTGGAGATAGATCTCGTCGCCCGAATCCGCAGGCACGATAAGAATGGCAAGTTCCAGAAGCTCGGCGAGCGCCTGGAGGACCTGAGGGAACGTCACGAGCAAGGTCTCATCAACAGCGTCGAGTTCCTCAAGATGCTCATCGACCTCGCCAGAGAGGCTCGAGCGGCCGAAAAGGAAGTCGTGCCCGAAGAAGAGGAGAACAAGGGCAAGGCGGCCCTCACAGAACTCTTCAATGGTGTAAAGAATGGGGACACGCCAATCATCGTCGAGAACATCGTCGGCGACATCGACGAAATCGTTAAGATCACCCGATTCGACGGTTGGCAGGCAACCACAGCAGGCGTCAAAGAGGTCAAGAAGCAGCTACGCGCCATTCTTTGGATGCGCTACAAGCTCAAAGACCAGGCTCTTTTTGATAAGGCGTATTCGTATATCGAACTCTACTATTAGGCAACAGAAGACAGGTCTCTAGGGACGCTCCGCATCAACCATTTCATCGGATGCGGAGCGTCCCAATTTGAACGAGCAACGTCTTGCGACGGGTGAACACTGCAACCCCAATGGCCCGCTAACCCTTTCATAATCTGGTGGTTAAGTCTTCACTAGAAGCCATCCACACTTTGTAGTTAATTGATTCCTTCTTCGCAGGCGAAAACGACAATGATGTCCGCTCCCTATCTCCCCTCCGCTTTCAGTTTCAGCAGCAGATCGCCCAGCTCAGGGCACTTGTTGGAAAGGCGCGTCTGGGGTCGCTCGCCCATCCCCCACCGCTGGCGGATCTCCTGGGCGCGCGGACTCACGTGATAGTCACCCTCCATCATCTGCTTGAGCAACTTGGCGGTTACACGCGCATCGGCTAAGGCGCTGTGGGCGTGGCCCGTCGACTCGTCGAACTCGATGCCAAACCACGTTACCGCGTCACTCAAAGAGACGCACCCGTGGCTGCCCACGTCCATGATCGAGGTATAAAACGCCTGCAGGTCGGCCCAGTCCGTCGGAAATGCGGCAAGGCCGATGTGTTTTGCCTGGCACTCGGTCAAAAGCTGTCGACGATCCGCCCCACTCCAACAGACCACCTGGGCGGAGTAGCGACCGATCCAATCGCTGAGCCTTTTGATCACCATGTAGAGCGGGTCGGCCATCGCGGTGTCCGCGGCCGATATCCCCGTAAGCTCGCGGACGGGAAACGCAACGCCTTCGGTAAATTCTGTCTGCACAAACTGCGAGAACTCGCCCATAACGTTGCCGTGGTAATCGAGCTTGACGGCGCCGACCTCGATAATCTCATTGCGCAGCCCACGGCGCTGGCGCTGCTTTGGCACCGGCGCAAACTCAAAGTCCAGCACGATCTGGCGCGCAAAGTTCGTCGTATCGATAGCCGAGATACCCGGCGTCTTTTCAGCTGACACGGTTAGGGCCTTTCTCCGTTGCCTGCCGCTTGCTACATAGGCGGCTACATTGCCGTAAGGATAGGCGCCCGTGCGGACATGAAAGCGGGGCGCAATACCATGCGCCAGGCACACGCCATGCAGACGGCCCCGAGAGCGCCGCCCACTCTATTCAAATGGATGAAAAAGATTGAGGCCCGGTGACTTGAATCAGAGGTCATCCCGGGCCCATCAGAGCTCGTAGAGCTCTTGGTTGCTTTGGTCTTGCTCTTCACGGCGCTTATCGAACTTTCCGAGGCACTCAAGCAGCATTCGAAGCATAACAAGTCGCTGCCATTAAGGCACTGACCTCTTGACCAAGCAACGGCGCTGCCCAGCTCTTCACTACTTGGGCTGCCGTCGACTTTATTCTATCCGCGAGTATCTGGTTTACCAAATGGATTTTCGGTAAAGGAAGCACGGCACGCCCCGCACGCCCCGCAAGACCACTACGCCCCAAGTGCCGCCATGGGGATCACCGCCACGCCGTCGTCGCGTGTGTAGGCAATGCTCCCCTTTCCAACCACGACCGCCAAAAACGCCGGCGCGGCATTCTGGGCGGCAGGATTGGAGAGCACTTTCCTCTCCAGCGCCTTGAGATTTCTCGCTCCATCGTCTGCTTTCGCATCACTCAGCTTGACCTCGATGGCTCCCCAGCGCCCGTCGTGCTCAACGATCAGATCGACCTCAAGGCCCTTCTCATCTCGGAAATAATGGACGCTGTTGTCGACACCGCCGTAGGTGGAAAGGAACACGCGCACGTCGCGCAGAACGAGGTTCTCAAAGAGCATCCCCAGCGTTTGCATATCGCCAAGCAGCCGCTCGGGGGTAGCCCCCAGCAACGCCGCCGCAAGTGACGGGTCACAGAAGTAGCGCTTGGGGCGCACGCGAACGCGGGCCTTCGAGCGCACATACTGGCTTGCTCTCTCGCACAAGCTCGTCCGAAAACCCAAGGTTTGCAGGTCACCGCTCCTGCAGCACCAGCGGGCGACGTCATCCTGCGAAATTACGCCATTCTCAATGCAGTTTTTACGCCGTTTTCATTGTAGGTTTTACGCTCGGCATCCTTGGCACGGCGCTTGCTCAACCACCGGACCAGCGAATTGCCCGGATTCTGGGACGTGCTTTCCGCTCCAGGCCTCTACCGGAAAATGCGTCCCACTCTGAGGCCGAAATCTGGGACGCGCTTTCCGCCAAAGGGAAAGCGCAACCCATTCCGAGCATCACATCAGAGCGCGCTTGGTTATCTCCGCTCGCACATCTCGGCAAACGAGATCAGCTTGACGTCTCCCCTACTCTCCGCTGCATCCCGACATCCCTGCGTAAAGCCGCTTTTTGAGAAAAGCGCATAGCTTTTTCGTTGCCGTCTAAAGAGCTCGCTTCGATGAACGAGCTTTTGCAGTACGTCTTCGCCCGCCGGTTCATTGCGCCATTTGCACTCCGCAAACAGCGCAGTGTCCTCGCCATCGTCAACAATCAAGTCGATTTCTTCCTGCGTATGCGTGCGATTATCCGTCCCCCACCAGCGCCCGACGCTCGCCGGAACCACATCGAGCTGGCCCGCGCGCGCGAGTTCGTACACGTATTGTCTGCATATAAGCTCAAAGACCGTACCCATGTAATCCGATATGTGCGGCTCAATGCGCTTATACGCCATCTCGGCCATATCGTTTTGAATCAGCCCGATGTTCTGCGGAACAAACTTGTACCAGAACCTAAACATCTGGTCGCTCAGTAGATACACGGCCCGCTTATTGCTCGTCTCGTTTAGGGGCAGCTCGCGCTCGACAACCCCAAGCGACGCCAGCTTATCCACATAGCTCTTTACGTTGCTCGCAGGGATTCCCGTAGAGCTCGCAATCTCCGAGATCTTCGAGCGCCCCTGAGCAATTGCTTGCACGATCGCATCATATTGCTCGGGATTGCGGCACTCTTGCATTAGCAGGTTACTCGGCTCCTCAAAGAGATAGCCCGTAGGAGTAAGAAAAAGACGTTTGATGTTGTCCTTGAGCGATACGGCAAGATCGACTTTCTCGATATATGCAGGAATGCCGCCCGTCATGCCATAGCAAACTGCAGCGTCTTCACGACTCATGCTCTGCCACAGGCCGAGGGTCGTCGTAAAATCAAGCGGCATGATCTTAAACTGGGCCGTACGCCTACCGTATAGTGGGCTCTCGTAGCCCAACACCTGTTCCTCCATAAACGAAAGAGACGAGCCGCATAGAATCAGCATGAGCTTGGTCTCTTTGTACAGGCGATCGATCTTGTCTTGCAGCAACGAGCTGATCTCGGGATTCGATTGGGCGAGATAGGGATACTCGTCAATCACGACAATCAAACGTTCCGTGCGAGCCATGGTGGCCAATGCATCGAACGCCTCGTCAAAACTACGAAACGACACGCCTACAGCACCAACCGAACCCGCAAGTATCGCCTGGCTAAAGCCGTGCAGGTTTGCCTCTGCATTGGTACGACGAGCTTGAAAGTAAATAGCCTTCTTGCCTTGGATGAACTCTGTGATAAGGCGCGTTTTACCCACGCGACGACGGCCGTAAATCACAGGCATTTCAAATGAGCCCGTGCCATACAGTCGATTGAGCTCGGACATTTCCGCTGTTCTTCCGATAAACATAGGGCCATCCTTCCTTTACGTTATAGCTAGCTATATTATACCTTCCTATAATATAGCTAGCTATAACGTAATTCGACGACCGACGCACACAAAAGGGGGCAGTACACCACCGCACGTGGACCGCTCCGGAAACTGCACCCCATTCTGAGCGCCAATTCCGGGACGCAGTTTCCGCTCCAAACAAAAGGCCCCGGCTCGCGATGGAACTGGGGCCAAAGGCGCAGCATATGCAGTTTATGTTGAGCGCGAACAGCTCGTCAGTAATGGCTGTCCGCGCCCTACCCTACCCGCGGTTGCGGACGCGGCTGTAGGGCGTATCCACCATGGGCAGATCGGGACGCAGCTTGCCGTCAAATGCGCGATAGGCGTTCTGTACGGCGGGCGCCGTGGGGATCGTTGCGATCTCGCCGATGCCCTTGCCGCCGTATGCCACGGGCAGCAGCTCGTCCTTCTCCACGTAGATGGCGTGGATATCCGGAATCTCGGGCGCACGGAACAGCCCGAGCGTACCGTACCTTGCCTGGGGTACGCAGTCCTTGAGCGGCCAGTCCTCGGTAAGCGCATAGCCCATACCCATGAGCACGCCGCCTTCGATCTGACCCTGGATGGAGATGGGGTTGACCACCTTGCCGGAATCGTGCGCGGCATAGACCTCGCTCACGCGACCGTCATCGTCCAAAATGACCACATGCGTGGCAAAGCCGTAGCAGATGTGGCTCTTGGGGTTGGGAACGTCGGCGCCCAGTTTGTCGGTCGGCTCCAGGTACACGTAGCCAAACTCGCATCCCTCGAGCGCCTTGATGGCGGCCGTGGGATCCTGAGGATGCATGCCCTGGCCGGCGACGAGCTCCTGCGTGCGCAGCTGATAAGCGCGGCCGTCATCGTACTCGATCTTGACGCCGTCGCCATGCGCGCTCACGGGAGTATCAGGTGCAGGCTTGCCGGCCTCGATGTCAAGCATGGCATCGCGCAGCAGGAAGGCGGCACCGCGCACGGCCTCGCCGGTCACGACCGTCTGACGCGAGCCAGACGTAGTGCCGGAGTCGGGAGCGTTCTCGGTGGAGCACTCGCCGTTGGCAATGCAGCTCAGCGGCAGACCGCAGGCCTCGGCAACGTCCTGCAAAAAGACCGTGTTGCAGCCCTGGCCGATGTCGGACGTGGCGGCATAGACCACGGCCACGCCGTTCTCGACGCGAATCTTGCAGCGACCGGCATCGGGCAGGCCCACGCCCACGCCGGCATTCTTCATGGCGCAGGCGATACCGGCGTGTCCGGGATGCGCATAGTAGGCATCCTTGACCTCGAGCAGCGTCTCCTTAAGCGCCGTGGAGCAGTCGGCAATCTGGCCGTTGGGCAAAACCTCGCCCGGCTCGATGGCGTTTCGGTAACGAATCTCCCACGGATCCAGGCCGACCTTCTCTGCCAGCAGGTCGATCAGGCTCTCGAGCGCAAACTCGGACTGGCAAACGCCAAAGCCGCGGTACGCGCCGGCGGGCGGGTTGTTGGTGTAGTAGCCAAAGCCGCGAATGTCGGTATTCTGGTACTTGTAGGGGCCGACGGCGTGCGTGCAGGCGCGCTCGAGCACCGGGCCGCACAGCGACGCGTAGGCGCCGGTATCAAAGTTGATCTCGCAATCCAGGCCGGTAAAGTTGCCCTCGGCGTCGCAGCCCAGCGTAAAGGTGCCGTCCATGGCATGACGCTTGGGATGGAACGCGAGTGACTCGGCACGCGTGAGCTTGCACTTCACAGGACGCTGGAACTTATAGGCGGCGAGCGCGGCCAAGTGCTGGATGGACACGTCCTCCTTGCCGCCGAAGCCGCCGCCCACGAGCATGGTCTCTACAACCACGCGCTCGGGTTCGCTATCCCAGCCAAACATGTGGGCGCACTCTTTGCGCGTATCGTAGGCACCCTGGTCGGTCGACTGCACCTTGACGCCGTTCTTGTACGGGAAGGCAACGGCGCACTCGGGCTCCAAGAAGGCATGCTCGGTAAAGGGCGTGGTAAAGCGCTGCGTCACGGTGAACGCGCTCTCCGCAAGCGCCTTGGCGGCGTCGCCGCGCGTCACGTGACGGCTCTGGCACACGTTGTCCTTGAGCTCCACCGTGTTGCCAAAGGCAAAGAGGCTGTCATGCAGGCGCGGGGCGTCGGCGGCCCTGGCCTCGACAATGTTGCGCACGGGCTCCAGCGGCTCGTAATCGATCTTTACGAGCTTCTTGGCCTTCTCGAGCGTCGCCTCGTCCTCGGCAACCACCAGCACGATGGCGTCACCCACGCAGCGGGTGATATCGCCCTGGGCGATCATGACATCCCAGTCCTGGATAAGGTGGCCGACCTGGTTGACCGGCACGTCCTCGGCGCGCAGGATGCCCACCACACCGGGCAGGGCCTCAGCCTTGGAGGTGTCGATGGAGAGCACGCGGGCGCGCGGATACTTGGAGCGCACGGCGCTGGCATAGGTCAGGCCCGGCTGATCGAGCTCGTCGATGTCGTCGGGATACTTGCCCTCGCCGAGTACCTTCTTGCGCACGTCAATACGGAAGGCGCGCTTGCCCACGCCGTAGTCATCGCCGCGCTCCAGGTCCTCGTCGATCTGCTTTTCGCCGCGGAGCACCGCAGCGGCCAGCGAGATGCCCTCGATAATCTTTTTGTAGCCGGTGCAGCGGCACACGTTACCGCGAATGGCGTACTTGATCTGCTCCTCGGTGGGCTCGGGGTCCTCGGCGATGAGCGCTGCACCCGCCATGACCATGCCGGGAATGCAAAACCCGCACTGCACGGCGCCCACGGCGCCAAAGGCGTACACAAAGGCCTCGCGCACGTCCTCGGGCAGGCCCTCGACGGTCACAATGTTGCGGCCGGCGGCAAGAGCGGTGGTCAGCACGCACGCCTTGACGGCCGCACCGTCCACATGGATGGTGCAGGTACCGCAAGCACCTTCGGAGCAGCCGTCCTTGGCGGAATGGATATGCAGGTCGTCGCGCAGGTAGCGCAGCAGCGGTTTGTTTTGGGTCGTCGTGCGCTCGACGCCGTTAACGGTAAAAGTGAATTCCTGTGCCATGGTGATTCCCTTCTACACGCCGGCGGCGATGCCGGTGCGGTCGTGGATGGCGCCATGAGGGCAGACGACGGCGCACATGCCGCACGACAGGCAGTCCACGCCGTCGATATGGGCGCAGTTGTCCTCGATGCGGATAGCGCCGGCAGGGCACTTTTTGGCGCACATGCCGCAACCGATGCAGCTCGTGTCGCAGATCTTGCGCGCAATGGCGCCCTTATCGGTGTTGTTGCAGCGCACCAGAATGTTCTGGTAGCCGGGAACGAAGGCAATCACGCGCTGCGGGCACGCCATGCCGCACAGGCCACAGCCCGTGCACTTGGAGCGATCCACGCGGGCGATGCCATCGACCAGCGCAATAGCGCCGTGGGGGCAGGCCGTGACGCAGGCGCCACAGCCAATGCAGCCTTCGCTGCAGCGGGCGTCGCCGCCTGCGGAGGCGCAACCACTTCCGCAGGCAACGTAGGCCACGTTATGTTGAATGGATTTGGCCATAAGAGACTCGCCTATTTCTTAAGAAGGTACGGATAGTTGTCGCGCACGGCCCTGATGGTCAGGCGGACGGCCTCGGGAAGACCGGTGTTGACGGCATCGACCGAGACGGTGCGGACCGTGCCGGCGACGCGGACCTTAAAGTGGTCCTCGTCCACGGCCAGGAAGCCCTCGTTCTCGGAGTTCTCCATGTCCTGCTCGCTCCAGAACAGGGTGAGCTTGTCCTTGTAGGGACGACCCTCCTGGTAGGGGCAGAACACGGCGCAGTTACCGCACTCGTTGCACATGCCGTCGATGTGGACGACCTGATGCTTGGCCAGGCCCGGCACCTTAATTGCCACGTTGGCGCGGTTGGGGCACACGTCGCAGCAGACCTCGCACACCGAGCCGCAGCCCAGACAGCGGGTCTTGGTGCAGTTGCGCTTGTCGCGACACAGCGACCCCTTGCGCTCGTAGCAGGTGTCCTCGCGACCGGTCTGAGCATTCTGGTCAGCGTACTTGTTAAAGTCCACACCGGCGATGGCACGGGCGACCTCGGCGGCGTCGGCGATAGCCTCGACAACGGTGGCAGGACCGCGGCGGCAGTCGCCCGCAGCCCAGACGCCCTCGACGCCGGTGGAGGTGGCGGCAAGGCGGCCGCGACGGTCGTGCTCGACGCCCGCGGCATCGTACAGGCTAGCATCGATGCCCTCGCCCACGGCGCAGATCACCGTGGTGGCAGAAAGCTCGACGGTCTCGCCCGTGGCGACGGGGCTGCGACGACCGCTTGCATCCGGCTCGCCAAGCTCCATAACGTCGCAGGTCAGCACGGCGCCGTTAAGCGCCTTGGGGGCCAGCAGCTCGCAGAACTCAACACCGTCGGCAAGAGCAAGATCAAGCTCTTCCTCGTCAGCGGGCATCTGCTTCTTGGTGCGGCGATACACCAGGCGCACGTTCTTCACGCCAGCCAGACGCTTGGCCACGCGGGCCGCGTCCATGGCGGTGTTGCCGGCGCCGATGACCACGACGTCCTCGCCCAGCTCGAGCTTCTCGCCCTTCTTGGCAGCCTCGAGGAACTCCAGCACGTCGAGCTCGGCACCCTCGCCCAAGCCCGCAGAGCCGGGCATCCAGGCACCGGTGGCCACGACCACGTCGGTAAAGCCCTGGGCCTTGAGCTCGTCGATGGACTCCACGCGAGCATTGAGCTGCACCTTGGCGCCAAAGGCTAGGCAGAGCTCGGCGTCGTGCGAGATATCGTCGCTGGCGATACGGAACTCGGGGATCACGTGACGGACCACGCCGCCGAGCGAGTCACGGGCCTCAAAGATGGTGACGGGCACACCGGCACGCGTCAGGAAGAACGCCGTCGCCAGACCGGCCGGGCCGCCGCCGATAACGGCAACGTTGCGCTCACCGTCGTTGGCGATGGCCTGGGCGCGCAGCTTGGGCAGCACGGCCGTCATGGCCTCGCGGGCGGCCTTGAGCTTGCTGGCGCGAATCTGGGCGCCCTCGGGCTCGTAGAATGCACGCTCGCAGGCACGGCCGCAGGGATGCGGGCAGATGGTGCCGGTAATGAACGGCAGGGCGTTACGCTCGATGATGATGTTGAGTGCGTCCTCGTAGCGGCCCTCGTCAACAGCCGCCAGGTAGGCGGGAATATCCTGCTGGATGGGGCAGCTCGTGCGGCACGGCGTGGTAAAGCAGTCGGAAAGCGGGCTCTTGCCGGCAACCTTGCGGTCGGGCAGCGGGCGCAGCGGCTTCTTGTAGAGCGGATTGGTGAGCGAGTCGGTCTGGATCGCGGTCACGGCCTCGAGCGAGACGCCCGCGAACGGCTTGCCGTCCAGGTCGGTAAACTCGCCAGCCATCTGGCTAAAGCGCTCGTAGCCACCGGGCTTGAGCACGTCGGTCGCCAGGGTAACGGGCCAAATGCCGGCATCGTACAGGGCGCGGATGTTGTAGACCGTGGCACCGCCGGAGTAGCTGATGCGCAGCTTGCCATCGAACTGCTCAGTAATGCGGCGGGCGGCCTCGATGGTCAGCGAGAACAGCGAACGGCCGGACATGTACATCTCGGTGGAGGGCAGCTCGTTCCTCGTCACGTCGACGGGGAACGTGTTGGTCAGCTTGACGCCAAACTCCAGGCCGCGCTCGGCGCACAGGGCAATCAGACGCTCGAACATGGGCACGGCGTCGACCCACTGCAAGTCCTCGCGGAAGTGCGTGTCATCAAAGACGATGTAGTCAAAGCCCAGCTCGTTCAGACGCTGGCGGGCAAACTCATAGCCCAGCAGCGTGGGGTTGCACTTGATGTAGGTGTTGAGGCCCTTCTCGGTGATGAGGTAGGTCGCGATGCGCTCGATCTCCGCCGGCGGGCAGCCATGCAGCGTGGACTCGGTGATGGAGTTGGAGACGCGCGCCGGGATGGACTCGACAAACGCGGCGTCGACATGCTCAAACTTGTCCAGATTAGCGAGCGCCCACGTGCGGCACTCGTTCCAGACGTCAGAGCCGCTGGCATCTTTCATGCCCTCGATGTAGGCGTCGACCTTGGGGCTCTTGATGCCCTCGAGGTCATAGCCCACGGACATGTTGAAGACAAAGCCGTCCGGGCTACCCAGACCGTACTCGCGAGCGATCAGGTGGCAGGCAAACCATGCCTTCACGTACTCGGCAAAGGCCTGCGGAACCTCGAGCTCGGTCGACCACTCGCAGTTGTAGCACTCGTCCTGCGCCACGATGCAGGGTTTGTTCACACACTTGGAGAGCTCTTCGCCGTCCATAACCTGGACAGTCTTGAGCTCAAAGAAGCGAGAACCGGCAACGTAGGATGCCACGATGTTCTGGGCAAGCTGCGTATTAGGGCCGGCGGCCGGGCCAAACGGAGTCTCGATGCGCTCGTCAAAAATGGGAAGCGCGCCCTCCTGGTTGGTCGTGACCATCTTGCGCACGCCAAAGACGGCGCCCTGGGTCTTGTGCTCCTCGATGATCCAGTTCATCAGCTGCGAAAACGGGATCGGCCTCATGATGTCGCTCATAATGAGCTCCTCTCTGTAACGCCCGGCGAGACCGCGCGGCGGGCGCAAATACGGTGTAGCGCTAGCACAGCGCCGACGACCCCGCGGAGGCCGCCTATACGCGTGTCGGATGCGGCGAAACACCCGACGCGCGTGAATCTACTTGTGAATTAGTAGGTGCGATCGTTGAGCGTGCTCCAGAGCTTCTTGGACTCAGCCATGGTCCACGCGTTGATCTTTTCCTCATCAATCCCAACGAACTCGCGATCCTTGTACAGGACGCGGCCGTTGATGATGGTGGTGCGGCAGTTTTTGCCCATCATGCCAAAGAGCATGTGGCCGTCGATATTCTCCTCGCTCAGCGGCGTAAAGGGCTTGTAGTCCATGACGATGACGTCGGCGGCAGCGCCGGCCTCGAGCACACCGAGCTTGCGATCGAAGTACTTGCTCGCCATCTTGGCGTTGTTCTCGAACAGCATCGTCATGGCCTCGCACCAGCCCACGTTGGGCATGGCGGCGTTGTGGCGCTGAATGATCAGGAAGACCTTAAGGCTCTCGAGCATATCGTGGGTGTAGGCGTCGGTGCCCATGCACACGGGTATGCCGCGGCGGAAGAACTCGAGCACGGGGGCGCAGCCTACGGCGTTGCCCATATTGGATTCGGGGTTGTTGACGAGCCAGGTGCCGGACTCCTTGACGATATCCATCTCAGCGGGCGTCACGTGGATGCAGTGGCCGAGCATGGTGTCGGGACCGAGCAGGTTGTGCTGCAGCAGGCGCTCGACGGGGCTGATGCCGCCACGGTTGAGACG
Organism: uncultured Collinsella sp.; assembly: GCA_938023905.1. Lineage (GTDB taxonomy): Bacteria > Actinomycetota > Coriobacteriia > Coriobacteriales > Coriobacteriaceae > Collinsella. The sequence continues at coordinate 34,967 of CALJCO010000136.1, forward strand.
GGAATCCCACACGTCGTTCATGCCCTCGCACACGTGGATGTGGAAGCCGGTCAAACCGTTGTTGGCCTCGGCCATCTTGTCCATGGTCTCGTCCGAAAGCGTAAAGGTGGCATGTCCGCCAAACATGGCGGCAATCATGTGGTTGTCGTTATCGCGACGCTCCTTGGCGGCCCACTGGGCAAATTCGGCGTTCTCGGCAATGGCCTGGTCGCATTTTTCCTGGCCGCGGCGATCGGAGACCTCGTAGCACAGGCACGAACGCATGCCCAGCCCCTGCGCGGCGTCCTTAATGGTAAAGAGGCTTCCCGGGATCTCGCAGAAGCTCGCATGGTGATCGAAGATCGTGGTGACGCCATCGCGGATGGAGTCAAGAATCGTGGCATAGGCGCTGGCCTTGGTGCCGTCGAGCGTCAGGTTGTCGTCAATCTTCCACCACTGCTGCTCAAGATTCTCCAGGAAGTTGGTGGGGTTGCAGCCCTTAATGGCAAGGCCGCGGGCCAGACCCGAGTAGATGTGGGTGTGGCAGTTGATGAGTCCGGGCATGATGAGGTTGCCCTGGGCGTCGACGTACTCGGCATCCGGGTACTTGGCCTTGAGCTCGCACTCGGGGCCCACTTCGACGATCGTATCTCCGTCAATGGCGACCGCACCGTTTGGAATGAACGGGGTCTGAGCGTTGCGGGTAAAGACGGAACCGTTAGCGACCAGAAGCATGGATGCTCCCTTCAACATCAGGGGCGGGGTTTGACACCTCTGACATGGCGGAGTGCGAAGCGCCGGCCTACACCGGAAACGGGCCCTCTCCCGTCAACGCTTCACCAAAGGGACAAACCCTTTGAAGTGCGGCTTGACGCCGCATGGCGTCGGCGGACGAGGCGATGCGTCCGCCGACGAATAGCACCGAATTGATTACTTCTTGCTCTCGGGCAAGACCAGATCCACGGCAGCGTCCTTGGCAGCATCGATGTGCTGAGCCACGACCGGCGTCTGCGGGAGGATCAGGTTAAGGACAATGGCCATGATGGCGGTGGGGGTTACGGCATTGGAGCCGATGACGGTGGACACCCAGGCGGGCATACCCTCGCCGGCAAGGCAGCCGCTGGCCATCCAGATACCCAGGCCAAAGACGACGGAGGTACCGACGATGGTGGTAGTGCGCTGCGTGAGGCCCTCGCGGGTGAACATGCGCACGCCGTTCATGGTGATGGTGCCAAAGACGCCGACGGTCGCGCCGCCGATGACGGGCTGCGGGATAGCAGAAAGGACGGCAGAGAGCTGCGGGAACAGACCGGCGATGGCAAAGACGGCCGCGATGATCACAAAGACCCACTTGTTGACGACCTTGTTGGAGCAGATGATGCCCACGTTCTGGCCAAGGGCGCTGGTGGGAAGACCGCCCAGCAGGCCGCCGACCATAGAGGTGAGGCCCTGGGACACGATAGCGCCGGAGAGCTCGCGCTCGGTGGGCATACGGTCGATGGAGCCCAGGCAGGCGGCGGAGACGTCACCGATAACCTGGATGGCAACCATGGGGAACACGACGGCGAGGGTAATGCAGACCTCGGGATCAAACTCGAGCGCGTAGGGCATGAGCTTGGGAAGGGCGAAGACCTGAGCGGTGGCGACGCTGGAGAAGTCAATCATGCCAAAGGGGATGGAGACGATCATGCCGACGATCATGCCAAAGAACACGGATCCCAGCTTGAGCGTGCCCTTGCCAAAGTTGGCGAGCGCAAAGACCACGGCGAAGGTGATAAGAGCGACGCACCAGGCCTGCGGAGTGCCCCACAGCGGCGTACCCATACCGCCGGCCATATACTTGACGGCCGTGGGATACAGCGAAACGCCGATGGAGAAGATGACCGTACCGGTCACGACGGGCGGGAACAGCCACTTGATCTTGCTGTAGGCCAGACCAAAGAGGACCGCGACGGCGCCGCCGACGATCTCGCCGCCCAGCAGCGCACCAAAGCTAAAGCCCGAGGCACCCATGGCCTGCAGGGCCGGCAGGAACGCGAACGAAACGCCCATGACGATGGGCAGGCCGCCGCCGATGCGACGGAAGGGAGCGAAGGCCTGAAGGGCCGTATCGATCGCCGAAAGAATGAGCGCGACCTGGATGATGTCGGTGCTCTGCTGGCTATTAAAGCCGTAGACGCCGGCCATGATGACCGCCGGGGTAATGATGCCGGCAAACGATGCCAGTACGTGCTGAAGGGCACACGGGATCATTTCCTTAACGGGAGGCATGCCTTCGCGAGTGAACAGGGCTTCAGTGCCGTTCGTAACCGTCTCCTGGGTCATTTGACCACCAATCCTCGAAGTAGTTGTTTTCGCATCTAACGCTCTATTGTGACGCAGTGCGGGGTTGAGGTTGTGCCTTCATTGCATATCGTATTAAAGATGATTCTCATTCTCAATAATAATTTTTTGTTATCAGACTATTCTTCAGCTGAAATCACGCATTTCCGCAGGTCAGGAAAGTGTCTGGTCAAAATAACATCTAACTTTTCTTTTGGTCAACCGTTTACCGCTAAATTCCTACCGTTCGTCTGCATTACGCAATGTACCTGCGGATATACGAGATGATGGGCAGCGTGTTACCATGAGAAAAAATTGTTATGAACATTTCCGATTTCACCCAAAGGAGTTGCCCGTGAACGAGACCGTACGTCGCTTTTTGCCGATGGTCGATTTTCTGGAGCAGGTACTCGGCAAGAACAGCGAAATCGTGCTGCACGATTTCTCGGATCCCGACCACGCCATCGTCGATATTCGCAACGGCATCGTGAGCGGCCGTAAGGTCGGCGGTCCTGCCACCGATCTGGCGCTCAAGATCATGCACGACGCCAAGTATCGCGACCTGCCGTTTATTACGGGCTACGAGGGGCGCGGTGCCGGCGGCAAGACGTTGGAGTCAGCGACGTACTTTATCCGCGAGAATGACGAGATCGTCGGTATGCTCTGCGTCAACACCGACCTCTCGACCGTGCGCTCCATCAACGCCATGGCGCAGCAGCTCATGGCGTGCTTCGACGCGGCGCCGACGCGCACGGAGCCCGCCCTTATCGAGGTCGAAAGCCTTTCGGAGTCCACACAGGAGCTCATCGACCGCAGCATTGCCGAGTTGCTGAGCGCGCGCGGGCTGGATGTAGCGTCGCTTGGTCAGAGCGACCGCGTGGACGTCATTCGCCACCTCAACGGCAACGGGGTGTTCATGCTCAAGGGCGCCGTGGCCTGCGCCGCCACCGCGCTGGGCATCTCGGAGCCCAGCGTCTACCGCTACCTGCAAAAAGTTCGCAAGGAGGGCTAACGAGCAAAATGGAGCGCGGCTTCACAAGCGATCCGCCACTTGACAAAAGGCCCTGCAGTTCACACACGCTGCAGGGCCTTTTTGCATGCCATGTTTAGTTGTTGCCAACGCCTTAGAGAGCGGCGACGACCTCGATCTCGACCAGACCGCCAGCCGGAAGGGCGGCAACCTGGAAAGCGCTGCGCGCGGGGAACGGAGCCTCGAACTTGGAGGCGTAAATCTCGTTCACGGCAGCGAAGTCGGCGATGTCGGCCAGGTAGACCGTGGTCTTGACGACATCGGCAAAGGTGGCGCCGGCAGCGGTCAGCAGGGCCTCGACGTTGGCGAGGGACTGCTTAGCCTGGGCCTCGACGCCCTCGGGCATCTTGCCGGTTGCGGGGTCGATGCCCAGCTGGCCGGACAGGAACACCATGTTGCCGGCCTGGATACCGGGGGAATACGGGCCGATGGCTGCGGGTGCGTTATCGGAAGACACGACGGTCTTGCTCATGTTTTTCTCCTTACGATCAAATAGAGAGCGTGAGCGCGGCGTTCGCACCGGGAGGCACAATTCGGTCTGAACACCGCGCTTGATTGGGATAGTACTCAAGGTTTCTGTTTGATGCAAGAATATTATCAGCTTGCGAGAATATTTTATCGCCCAACGGTTTCCCTGGACCGCCGAACGGTTCTCCACGGGGTCAGCCAGCCCAAGCTGCTGAAGACTTTATCCCGCTTGGAGCACGGGCATCGTCCATCGCGACGGCGCCACTATACTTTTGAGTATCTGAGCATTTTGAAAGGCAGGATATGACCGCAACCGCCAGTCGAACCACCAACCGCAGGCCCGAGCTTTTGGCGCCCGCCGGAGGGCCCGAGCCCTTTGCCGCCGCACTCGCCGCGGGGGCAGACGCCATCTACTGTGGCATGGGCAGCTTCAACGCCCGCCGCAAGGCAACCAACTTTACCGACGAGGCCTTTGAGCAGGCCTGCCGCGCCGCGCATCTAGCCGGGTCGCGCGTCTACGTCACGGTCAACATCGTCATCAAGCAGTCCGAGATGGGCGATGCGCTGCAACTCATCCATCGCTGCTCCACGCTGGGCGCCGATGCCTTCATTATCCAGGACTGGGGTCTGTTCTTTGAGGTCAAGCGCACCATGCCCGGCATCGAGACACATATCTCGACCCAGGCGAACATCCACGACGACCGCGGAACCCTTTGGTGCCGTGAGCAGGGCGCCGACCGCGTGACTCTCTCGCGCGAGCTCTCCATCGACGAGATCGCCGCCATCCACGACGCCGCGCCCGATGTCGACCTCGAGGTCTTTAGCCACGGCGCCATCTGCTTTTGCTACTCGGGCCTGTGCCTGCTCTCGAGCTTTGCCATGGCGGGCCGCTCGGCCAACCGCGGCATGTGCGCTCAGCCCTGTCGCCTGCCTTATGAGCTGATCGACGAGAACGGTCGCGCGCTCTCCCCTGCCGGTCGCGAGCGCGCGCTGTGCCCGCGCGACACCAACACGTCGCAGCTTGTTCGCCGTCTGTATGACGCCGGCGCCGCATCGCTCAAACTCGAGGGCCGCATGAAGGCCCCCGATTACGTGTACTCCATCGTCGACGTGTATCGTCATCAGATTGATGACATGCTGGCCCATGTTTCAACCTCTAAGGACGAGGAAGCCGCCCGCCAGCGCCAACTCAAGCGCTGCTTTAACCGCGACTTTACGCACGCCTACCAGGACGGTACCTCGGGCGACGAGATGATGAGTTACGAGCGCTCCAACAACCGCGGCCAGATCGTGGGCACGGTACTCGGCAGCCGCCCGGCCAACCGCGATGTGCGCGGACTCAAGCCCGACGACCGCCGTCGCCGCGCCGCCATCGCCCGCATTGAGCTGTTTGAGCCCGTGGGCAAGGGCGACCTGCTGGAGCTTCGTCACGACGATGAGTTCGACCAGTTCCTGACCACCATTGCCGCCGATGATGCCGCCGCGGGTGACGTCATCGAGTGCTGCGTGCCCCGTAGCATGCCCGAGGGTTGCCGCGTACGCGTGATTCGAAGCCAGCGCGCTATCGACGCCGCCGGCGCCGCGCTCAAGCGCGACGTGCTGCGCCGCCGCGCCGTAGACGTGTCCGTCGTGGCGCGTCTAGGCGAGCCTTTTACCGTGACGCTCACCTGCTGCGACGACCCCGCGCTCACCGCCACTGCGACCGGCTTTACCGTCGAGGCCGCCAAGACCCGCGCCGTCGAAGCGTCCGATCTGGTGGAGCATGTAGGCCGCATGGGCTCCTCGCCCTTTGAGGCCGCGAGCTTTGACGTGGCGCTCGATGAGGGCTGCGGTATGGGCTTCTCCGCCGTGCACAAGGTGCGCACCGCCGCCTGCAAGGCGCTGGAAGAGGCCATTCTGGCGCCGTACGCGGAGCGCGCGAAAACGCTCGAGCTGCCGGCGATTGTAACCAGTGATTCCCGCCTCACGCCCGAGCACTACCGCGATGAGCCGCAGATCTGCGCCACCGTCACCTCGCTCGAGGCCGCCGAGGCCGCTCGCGCCGAGGGTGTAACGCGCATCTACATGACCACCGACGCGCTCGATGCGGCCGAGCTCTCCCCCGCCGATGCATTTGAGCAGGGCATCGTACCCGTGCTCGACGAGGTCTGCCGCGCCGTTGACCACGTACGCGTCGACCCGTGGGTTGTTGCCGGCGCCACGGTCGCTATTGGCAACACCTCTGAGCTTGCCCTGGCCGCCCAGGTTGGCGCCACGGCCGAGATTCGCTCTTGCCTGCCGGTGCACAACACGCCCTGCATGGAGGCGCTTGCCGAGCGCGGAGCCGGTGCGTTTTGGCTCTCGCCCGAGATCACACTCGACGAGATTGTCTCGCTCGGCGCCGCCGCGCCCGCGGCTCTGGGCATCACCGTCTTTGGCCGCCCGCGCGTCATGACAAGCGAGCATTGCATTCTGCAGGTTGCCAACGGCTGTATCCACGATTGTGCCAACTGCCGCCTGCGTGCCCGCAGGCTCTCGCTCAAGAATATCGACGGAAAGGTCATGCCCGTCCGCACCGACATCCACGGCCGCTCTCGCCTGTACGATGCCTACCCCATCGACCTCACGCCGCAGGTACCGCAGTTGCTCGACGCCGGCGTCCGTCGTCTTATGGTCGACGGAACCCTGCTCGAGGCCGATGAGATTGGCCGTGCCGTCGCTCGCGTCCGTCGCGCCGTCGAGGCGGCTCAAGCCGGCCGCAAGCCCGCCGCCCGCCTGCGCGGCGCCACCTCGGGCTGCATGTTTGTGGGAATTAGCTAACCGAAAGGCTTACACGTGAACGAAGAACCTCAAGTCCTCTACTGCGACGCCTGGCTCATGGCCATCGACAAGCCCGCCGGCATGATCGTCCACGGCGACGGCACCGGCGAGCGCACGCTCACCGACTACGCCAGCGACCTGCTGCTGGCGATGGGCGACGGCTTTGCCGCGACCGACATGCAGCCGCTCAACCGCTTGGACCGCGACACCACCGGCGTGGTGCTGTTCTCACTCGACAAGCAGACGCAGCCCGCCTTTGATCAGATGATTATCGACCACGCGTTCGAAAAGCACTACCTAGCGCTCGCCGAGGGCAAAATCGACTGGAACGAGAAGCTCATCGACAAGCCTATCGCCCGCGACCGCCACGATAGCCGCAAGATGCGCGTTGGCGCCAGCGGCAAGCCGTCTCAGACGCGCGTCAAGGTACTCAAGCGCCTTAAGAGCCGCCGTGGCCTGCCTACGCGCTCGTATATTGATGTCGAGCTGCTCACCGGCCGCAAGCACCAGATCCGCGTGCACCTGGCAAGCGAGCATCATCCCTTGATTGGCGACGACCTGTACGGAACGCCGCGTCCCTGCGGCCTGATGCTCCACGCCCACAGCGTATCCTTCACGCATCCCGTAACCGGCGAGCACATCCACATCGAAGCCCCCTGCCCCTGGGAGCCCTAAAACCTGCCAAAAAGGGACAGGTTTATTTTGGCAGGTTTTATCTGGACAAACGTCAAAACCACCACAAAGGTTCCTGCCCCTTCGCGGTGGTTTTGGCCTTAGCCCGTCCCTTGCTGTTAGACCGTGATGACGTTGTCCATTGCCCGGTACTTGGCAGGGACATCGCCTGCGGTAACAATCGTTGCGTCACGGAAGTCCGCGAACTTGACGGGCGCCACCATGCCAAATTTACTGGCGTCCGAGATTACGAAGCGCTTGGCCGTATGGCGCATCGAGATACGCTTTACTTGCGCCTCCTCGATATCGGGCGCCGTGAAGCCCTGCTCGGCGGCAATGCCGTTAGAGCCCCAAAAGCCACAGTTGAAGTTGTAGCGGTCTAAGGTTGCCAAGGCATCGGGGCCAACGAGCGCCTCGGTCTCGGGTTTGAGCTCGCCACCCAGCACCACGGTACGCATGCCGCGCAAAGCAAGGCGTTGAGCATGGAGCACGGAATCGGTCACATAGGTGACATCTTCAAGGTGTGGAAGATGCTCGATGAGCCTGAGCGTCGTCGAACCCGAATCGATGTACACAAAGCTCTCGGGCTCTACCAGCGCCGCCGCACGGGCGCAGATACGCTCCTTGTCGTCGTTATGGAGGTCGCTGCGCTCATTAAGCGTTAGGTCGCGCGTCACGTGCGCGCGCTCCAGACTTGTCGCGCCTCCGTGCACCTTGGCGATACGGTGTGCTCGGTCGAGCGTCTGCAGGTCGCGCCGAATGGTAGACGCCGTCACGCCCAGGGCTTCGGCAAGCTCCGGCACGGTAACCGAGCCGGTCTGCTGAACCATCGACACGATCGCGTTGAGCCTATCTTCCGCTAGCATCGCTTACTCCTCCTCGGGGTACACGACTCCCCAGTCGGCGCGTAGCTTGGTCATCAGCTCCATAACATCAGAAGCATAGCCCAGAAGCTCACGCTTAGAGTCGTCGCCGGCAACGGCCTTCTCAAGATCGGCCATCTCATAGCAAAGGGCGTAAGCCTCGGTGCCGGCGTGGACCTCCTCGCGGTGGCCGTCCGCAGTCCACACGATAGTCGCGTGATCGGCGCGCGGATACTCGTTGACCTCGATATAGCACTTATCGAAGCTAATAATCGAGCGCTTGGGTTGCTTGGAGTGGAGCGTGAGGCTCACAACACCCAGCTGCTGCTCGGCATTACGGCAGACGATGCCGCCCGCAACGTCAACACCGGTCTCACAGGTGTTGCCCAACGAAACGACCTCAATGGGCTGGCTTGCCATAAAGAGACGCATGACGGACAGGGCATACACGCCAATGTCGAGCATGGCACCGCCAGCAAGGTTGCGGTTGTAGAAGCGATTGGTCAGATCGCCGTACTCCTTGTAGCTACCAAAGTTGAGCTGGGCGAGGTTCATGCGACCAAACTCGCCGGCATCCATGCGACGGCGCAGCTCTTGATACAAGGGCATATGAAGCACCGTGGTGGCGTCCATGAGGACGACGTTGTGCTCGTCGGCGATGGCACGCGCCTCGTCGAGCTCAGCGGAATTGAGGGTAATGGCTTTCTCGCAGAGCACGTGCTTGCCGGCGGCCAGCGCGTCACGCAGATAGGTGATATGCGTGTTGTGCGGCGTGGTGATATAGACGGCGTCGATGCCCGGATCGGCGTAGAGGTCCTCAACCGATTCATAGACCTTCTCGATGCCATACTGCTCAGCAAAAGCCTGAGCCTTGGACAGCGTACGGTTGGCGACGCCCGCAAGCTTGCGGCCGGCAAGAGCGAGAGACTGGGCCATCTGGTTGGCGATAACGCCGCACCCGATCACAGCCCAACGAAGCTCGGGAGCCGTAAAGATATCATCGGGGAATGGCTTGTCCTGGACCGAAGCGAACGCTGCTTTTGCGGCTGCCGCGGCGTCGAGCGGAGCCTGCTTGGAATCTGCCATTATGTGCCTCCTGTGTCATAGAACGCCTTGCTTTCTGACAGCTCTATATTCGCACAAACACGCGCTTCTGTGCGCGTTTTTGCGTATCTCACCGCTAAACGGTCATTTTTGTCCCGTAAACGGCGCATCTATACGCATATTCACGCAATCCCACGCACGCAAATACGCACAAATGCGAACCGGTCATTGCTCAGAGACAGGGGCTTATGCTTAGAACTCAAAAGACAGGATGATCCGCTTCGCCTTCGCTCATGGCGCGCTGCAGCTCTAAGGACCGTCCCAAACTGCCGACAGAAAAGGAACGTTCCAAACTGCAGACAGAAAAAGAACGTCCCCAGGCGCCGGCATTTCAAGAGCACTCATTTAAGTCTGTCCCCAATGAGTGGGAGTAATCAGAGACCCTTTGCGAGGGAGGCCGGACGTGGCCTTCCTCGTTTTTATTCATGGACTTTAGTCCGTGCCGCGCGGCACGCGCGGCATAGAAAGCCACCCGCTCAGCGGGTGGAGGCCAATTTCCGCTACGCGACAAAAACCTTCCCCCTAGCATGAGGATTGTTCAGGTCATCATACTAGGGGGAGGTGATTGCTGTGGCCCAGAAAGCCAACAGCCTCGCGTACACGAAATGGCTGTGCAAGTACCGCATCGCACCGAGGTCAAGCTCATCGCCGCCATCGTCGAGAAGCACCCCAAGGTGCGCTTTGCCGCGAGCCGCACCTCGGCCCACGCCGACCTCTACGACCGCATGGAGCAGGCCCTGTGCGAGTGCGTGGCCAACGCGGTGGAGGTCGTCCGCTCCGACATCAGCCCCGCGCTTCTTGTCCACACCGGTCCAAACCTCGTGGGTGTGGCGGTCCAGGGACTCTAGCGGAGGCGGGGCGTCCTGCCCCAAAAACAAATGCAAAAGACGAGCACTTCTTGCCGCTCAATTGGCAAGAAGCGCTCGTCTTTTCTTAACGCGTTGTATGGCGGAGAGAGCACAAGTTACGCGAGCGCCCTTCTTGCCAGCTCGGCCGCGCCGAGGATTCCTTGGTCGCCGCCGCAGCCCGGGGCGCAGATGTAGCTCTCCATGTCCTTAAGCTCGGCGGTCTGGATGTAGCCACCCAGATATTCGAGGGTCTTCTTGCGGACGATACCGTAGAGCTGCTCCTGGTGCATCACGCCGCCGCCGAGGACGATGCGGCGAGGCGAGTACATGAGCACGAGGTTCGCGCACATCTGCCCCAGATAATCCCCCTCGAGCGCCCACACCTCATCGTTGTCCGCGAGCTCGGCCGCGGGCTTTCCCCAGCGCGCGGCGATGGCGGGGCCGGAGGCGAGCCCCTCGAGACAGCTCGCGTGGCTCGGGCAGACGCAGCGTCCCTCCTCGGTGGGACGGGTCCTTACCAGCATGTGACCGGCCTCGGGGTGCAGCATGCCGTGAAGGAGTCTGCCCGCGCACATGACGCCCGCGCCCACGCCGGTGCCGATGGTCACGTAGACGGCGTCCTCGAGCCCCTTGCAGCAGCCGAAGACCACTTCGCCGAGGCAGGCAACGTTCACGTCCGTGTCGTAGGCCACCGGAATCCCGAGGGCGTCGGCGAACGCGGCGCGAAGACCATGGCCTCGCCACGCGAGCTTGGGCGTCTGGAGGATGGAGCCGTAGCGCTCGTCGTTGGGGTCGACGCAGGTCGGGCCGAAGGCGCCGATGCCCAACGCGTCCACATCGCGGGCGGTGAACCACTCGATCATCTGCGGGACGGTCTCGGCGGGCGTAAGCGTCGGGGTCTCCATACGGTCGAGGACCTCGCCGTCGCCGGACACCACGGCACAGACCATCTTGGTCCCGCCGGCTTCGAGGGCGCCGAGCCTCATTTGCTTTTCGCTCATGTGATCCTCCTTACAAAGGGACGCCCGCAGTCATGGTCAACCGCGGGCGCCCATAACGTTGGCATGTTTCGAGGCGACCCTACCTGGGCACGCGGTCCTGCCTTGCGGCAAACGGGGCGAGCACGGCGTGCGGCTCGCTTTGGTACCAGTAGGCGACGGTGGAGATGTCGTCCTCGCGCTCGTAGAGCTTGATGTCGTCGTTGCCGAGGTCCTGGAACGTCACGCGCAGGTCCTCCTTGAACGATATCGGGTCGGGAAGGTGCCACCTGTAGAGGCCGTGCCTGGGCAGCGCGTCGTCGTTAGTCGCGAGCATCGGATTCGGGTTCGGCTTGCCCGCGCTGAAGCGGTCGCGCGTGGCGTCGCGCGTCGAGCGGTACGGGTAGCCGGCGAACAGCGTGTTGAAGCACTGCGCCTCGGGCAGTGCGTGGGGCGGCCTGTCGAGGAAGGCCCAGGCACCGCCGAAGTAGTCCTCGGCTCCCGTCGAGGTGACCGTGGGGAACTCCTCGTCGCCGTCGAGGAAGAACTTCATCTCGCCCTCGCCCCACCAATAGCGCTCCAGGGCGCACAGGGCCATGTAGGTGCCGACGTAGTAGCCCTTGCCGCGCACGCCGTCGAGCACGGTGTAGTCGACGCCCCTGCGGGTGCTGCGCTCGCGGTTAAAGCGGGCGTGGAAGTACATGGCGTCGTCCGGCACGTCGGTGAGCGCGTAGTTGAACGTGTAGAAGATGTACTTAATGAACCCGGGGTGCTCGCTCGTAAGCGTGACCTTGGCGTGCTTCCTGAAGGGCATCTCGAAGTAGCAGTTCATGCCGCCCGTCGGGTTCACGCAGATGGGCATCGAGTTGACGATGGCGCGCTCACCGAAGCCGTTGCCGCCTTCAAGCAGGGCTGGCAGGCCTAAGGCCGCCAAACGGGAGACCTAGCATGCCTTCACTCAAAGACGTAAAAATGAAAATCGTGGGGGTCGGCAAGACCAAGCAGATCACCAAGGCCATGAACATGGTGGCCTCGGCGAAACTGCGCGGCGCGCAGGCCCGCATCGAACGCTTCCGGCCGTATGCCGGCAAGTATCGCCAGGTTCTGGCCGAGCTTGCCCGCAAGGTGGAGGGCACTGCCCATCCGCTGCTGGCCGAGCATGAGGAAAAGAAAAACTGCGCCATCGTGCTGGTCACGTCCGATCGTGGTCTGTGCGGCAGCTTCAACGGCAACATCATCACCACGGCCCTGAAGCTCGCTGCTGAAAAAACCAATGCCGGTATGAAGGTCACCTTCGCCTGCATGGGCCGCAAAGGACGCGACGCTGTGCGCAAGGCCGGCTACGACATCTCGGTCGCTTACGGTGACCGTATGGGCAGCCTGGACTTTTCGCTGGCCAGCTCCATCGCGCAGGAAGTCATTCACGGCTACGAAACCTTTGCTTTTGATGAAGTCTGGATGGTGTACGGCGAGTTTGTGTCCATGGGGCATCAGCCCCCGCGCACACTGAGCCTGCTGCCCCTGGCTGCCCCTGAGGCGGAAGCGGAAGAAGGTCAGGAAGAAGCCCACTGCGAGTACGTTTACGAACCGCAGGAAGAAGCCCTTCTGGCCGAGCTGCTCCCCCGCTACATCAAGGTTCAGGTCTACCGGGGAATGCTGGATACGTCTGCCAGTGAACACGCTGCGCGCATGGCCGCTATGGACAACGCGACGCGTAACTGTAACGAGATGATCAATACGTTGACCCTGCTCTACAACAAGACACGGCAGGCTTCCATCACCAGCGAACTCATCGACATCGTCGGCGGCGCAGAAGCGCTGAACGGGTAACAGGAGCCAAGCATGAGCAAAAACATTGGTAAAATCGTCCAGGTTATCGGCGCCGTCGTGGACGTTGAGTTCAGCGACGGACACCTGCCTGATATCCTGACCGCCCTGGAAATCAAAAACCCCAACAACAGCGACGCGCCTGACCTCGTCTGTGAAGTGGCCCAGCACCTCGGTGACAACGTGGTGCGTACCATCGCCATGGACGCCACCGAAGGTCTGGTGCGCGGCATGGAAGTTGTGGATACGGGCAACCCCATCATGGTGCCCGTGGGCAAGGCGGCTGTGGGACGTATCCTCAACGTTATCGGCCGTCCCGTGGACGAAATGGGTCCGGTCAACGCTGAGAAGTACTACCCCATCCACCGTCCCGCCCCCGAGTTCACCGAGCAGAACACCAAGGTGGAACTGCTTGAAACCGGCATCAAGGTCGTGGACCTGCTCGTGCCCTTCCCCAAGGGCGGCAAGATGGGTCTGTTCGGCGGCGCCGGCGTGGGCAAGACCGTTATCCTGATGGAAATGATCAACAACATTGCCAAGCAGCACGGCGGCTCTTCGGTGTTCGCCGGCGTGGGTGAACGTACCCGTGAAGGCAATGACCTGTATAACGAACTGAAAGAAGCCGGTGTTCTGGAGCGCGCCACGCTGGTTTACGGCCAGATGAACGAGCCTCCGGGAGCCCGTGCCCGCGTGGCCCTGACCGCCCTCACCTGCGCGGAATACTTCCGCGACGAGGAAAATCAGGACGTGCTGCTCTTCATCGACAACATCTTCCGCTTCACGCAGGCCGGCTCGGAAGTGTCCGCTCTGCTGGGCCGCATGCCCTCGGCCGTGGGTTACCAGCCCACCCTGGGTACTGACCTGGGTGCCCTGCAGGAACGCATCACCTCCACCAACAAGGGTTCGATCACCTCCGTGCAGGCCGTTTACGTGCCCGCTGACGACTTGACCGACCCCGCCCCGGCTACCACGTTCTCGCATCTGGACGGTACGCTCGTGCTTTCCCGTCAGATCGCCGAACTGGGTATCTACCCCGCCGTGGACCCGCTGGACTCCACCTCCCGCATCCTCGACCCCAACGTCGTGGGCGAAGAGCACTACAGCGTGGCCCGTCAGGTGCAGATGGTGCTGCAGAAGTACAAGGAACTGCAGGATATCATCGCCATTCTGGGTATGGACGAACTGTCTGACGAAGACAAGCTCACCGTTGCCCGTGCGCGTCGTATCCAGCGCTTCCTGTCCCAGCCCTTCCACGTGGCCGAAACCTTCACCGGTACCCCCGGCCAGTATGTGAAGCTGGAAGACACCATCAAGGGCTTCAAGGGCATCCTGGAAGGCCAGTACGACCACCTTGCCGAATCCGACTTCTACATGCTGGGCAGCATCGACCAGGCCGTGGCCAAGTACGAAGCCCGCATCCAGCAGGAAGCTAAGTAAGGAGCGCCCATGAGCATGCTGCAACTGGAAGTGGTGACACCTGACAAGACCGTTGTCAGCGCTCAGGTGGATATGGCCGTGTGCCCCGGCGTCATGGGTGAGTTTGGCGTGCTGCCGCATCACGTCTCCCTGCTCTCTGCCCTCAAGATTGGCAATCTGCGCTATACTGAAGGCGGCAAGCAGCACAACGTGTTCATCTCCGGCGGCTTTGCCGATGTGAACAACAAGGTCCTGACCGTGCTGGCGGAATCGGCCGAACTGGCCGAAGATATCGACACCGCCCGCGCCCAGGCCGCCAAGGAGCGCGCCGAAAAGCGCCTGGCCAGCCAGGCCGATAATGTGGACCATGCCAGAGCGGAAGCCGCTCTGCAGCGCGCCGTCGAGCGCCTGCATGTGGCCCAGTTGCGCTAGCGCCTCCCTGATCCGATAAACAAAGGGGCCGGAAGAAAACTTCCGGCCCCTTTTCGCGTCTTTTGGCGGATGTGCCCTTCTTGCCATAGCTATGCAGCATATCCTTTTTCTATTATTTAACGGAAAAAGGATTCCATAGCTTGAGGCAAATATAGGAAACGGATCTGCGAAAAACGCTTCACCAAGATCGGCCTGTGCATCGGTCTTCTCGCCGGGGCCTTGTAGGGCAGCAAAATCGGTATCGCCACAGGGGGCTGGGCCATAGCTGGCACCCTCCCCGTGGGCATCATCAGCGGCATCATCATGGGCCTGCCGGGCAACAAGCCGGAGACGGAACCGGACAGACGAGGGGACTGACAGCCATACCCGGCGGTCCACTGTCGCATCCTTCCCGATTACGGCCATCACAGCATGTACCCCTTTCCCGTTCCATGATGACCATTCTTCCGCTTCCTCCTTCTCCTCCCCATAGCGCCTGCTGGTAGGGCATGGACTTTGCAATCGCTTGCCGATATAATATCACACTTTTCCGGCAGGGCCACGGCTCTGCCTGCACCTCTTCCCGCGGCTTTCGACGCGGTCACAGTCACGAGTCCCATGCCCAGTCTGGATCATATTCGCAATTTCTGCATCATCGCCCATATCGACCACGGCAAGTCCACCCTTGCCGACCGCATCCTTGAGCTGACCAAGGTCGTCAGCCAGCGCGAGGCCCGCCAGCAGTACCTGGACAAGATGGATCTGGAACGCGAGCGCGGCATCACCATCAAGGCGCAGACCGTGCGCATCCCCTATGTGGCTGCCAACGGAGAGGAATATGAGCTGAACCTCATCGACACGCCCGGACACGTGGACTTCAACTACGAAGTGTCGCGTTCCCTGGCCGCCTGCGAAGGCGCGATCCTGGTGGTGGACGCCACCCAGGGCGTCGAGGCCCAGACGGTTGCGAACTGCTACACCGCCATCGACCTCGGCGTGACCGTGCTCCCCGTCCTCAACAAGATGGACCTTCAGAGCGCGAACCCCGATGCGGCCGCCGAGGAAATCGAGGACGTGATCGGCATCGACGCGACGGACGCGATTCCCTGCTCGGCCAAGACCGGCATGGGCATCGACGACATCCTTGAGCGCGTCGTACGCGACGTTCCGCCTCCGAAGGGCGATCCGGACGCCAAGCTCCAGGCCCTCGTCATCGACTCCTGGTTCGACAACTACGTCGGCGTGGTGATGCTCGTGCGCGTCGTCAACGGCACGCTCCGCCCGAAGGACAAGATCCGCCTGATGGCCACCGGCGCCAATCATCTCGTCGAGCAGCTCGGCGTCTTCACGCCGAAGTCCCAGAGTCGCACCTCGCTCTCCGCGGGTGAAGTGGGCTTCGTGATTGCCGGCATCAAGGAGCTCAAGGACGCTCGCGTGGGCGACACCGTGACGAGCGCCCAGAATCCTGCCGATGAGGCCGTGCCCGGCTTCAAGGAAGTGAAGCCGCAGGTGTTCGCGGGCCTCTATCCCGTCGAGTCCAACCAGTACGATGCGCTTCGCGACGCCCTCACGAAGCTCCAGCTCAACGACGCCGCGCTCCAGTTCGAGCCCGAAGTCTCTCAGGCGCTCGGCTTCGGCTTCCGCGCCGGCTTCCTCGGCCTCCTGCACATGGACATCGTCCAGGAGCGCCTTGAACGCGAATACAACATGGACCTCATCACGACGGCCCCGTCCGTGGTGTACGAGGTTCTGCAGACGGACGGCACGGTGGTGCACGTCGAGAACCCGTCCAAGCTCCCGCCCGTCGACAAGATCGACGAGATCCGTGAGCCGATCGACACGGTCACGATCTTCGTACCCGACGAATACGTGGGCGCCGTCATGAAGCTCTGCCAGGACAAGCGCGGCATCCAGACGAACCTTACCTACCACGGCCGCCAGGTGCATCTCACCTACGAGCTGCCGCTCGCCGAGATCGTGCTCGACTTCTTCGACCGCATGAAGTCGATGACCCGCGGCTACGCCTCGATGGACTACGAGTTCAAGGAATACCGCGCCTCC
>CALJCO010000137.1 GCA_938023905.1 uncultured Collinsella sp.
AGCACATTAAGTGCTTTCCTTTGCGTGCGGAACTCGCGACAAACTTCATGCCCTCCGGTCCGCCCCGGGAGCCAGGTTAACTAATTCGGGCCCGGTATTCGGAAAAGTCAGTGCAGCAAAATGGCGATGCGGATGGACTAGCGCTCGTAGATGAGGCTGCCGGCTAGGTAGGTTGCTTGGACTTTGGTGGCTTGCAGCTCTTGGGGGTCGATGGTGAGCGGGTTTTGGTCCAGGACTACCAGGTCGGCGTATTTGCCGGGCTCTAGGCTGCCGAGGTTTTGCTCGTCGCCCGCTGCGTACGCGCTGCCAAGCGTGTAGCTGCGCAGGGCCGTTGCCGCGTCGATACGCTCGCTCGGCAGCCAGCCGCCCTCGGGCCAGTGGCTGCGGGGATCTTGGCGCGTGATAGCCGTGTAGAGCACGTTCATGCTGGTAACGGCCGTGATGGGGCTGTCGGTACCGAAAGCTTGACGGATACCGCGCTGCTGATAAGTTGCGAACGGCCACATGATGCGGCTGCGTTCCAGGCCCAGGTCGCGCTCCGGGCCACCCGGGTCGAGCGTGATGTGGCAAGGCTGGCTCGAGGCAATGACGTTGAGCTTGCGCAGACGATCGATGTCCTGAGGCAGCAGATTCTCCAGGTGCTCAAGCGTATTGTGGTCGTGCTGGGGCAAGCCGTAGAGCTCTGCCGCCTCCTCAAAGATATCGAGCGCAGCATGGATGGCGCCGTCGCCGATAACGTGGATGCGCACGGTGTGGCCGCGCTCGGCTGCCGCCAGAACCAACTTGCGCATGCGCTCGACAGGAACCGTCAGGCGACCCTGATCGCCCGGGAAGCGTGGATTGGTATAGGGATCAGTGAGGTATGCGGTATGCTCGCTCGACACGCCGTCGAAGAACTGTTTAAAGCCTGGCGCCGAGAGCAGCGCGTTGTTCGCGTAGCGGGTCTGGAGTTCTTCCAAGCGCGATTGGTCATCCAGCAGCGTGGGAAACAGATGGGCGCGGATGCCCAGCTTGCCGGCGGCCTGCAGCTTGTCGTAAACATCGTCGCGAATAAAGTCGCAGCCCGGCATGGGCATGAGCGACATATCGCAGATTGAGGTAATGCCTTGCTCGGCCATACGCTTCATCTGGTCGGCGTATGCGCTCGCGATGCGGTCCTCGCCCAGCCACTCAAGACAGCGCGGCAGCAGCTGCATGGCCGCAGCCTCGTGAGCGATACCCGTGAGCTCGCCATTTGCATCCTTGTCGTAGCTGCCACCCGCCGGCGGCTCGCTGTCGCGCGTCACGCCGAGTGCCTCGAGCGCGCGGCTGTTGAGCCACAGCGTGTGCCCGTCGCCCGAGTACATAACGCAGGGACGATCAGGAAATGCCGCATCGAGGGAGGCCTTGGCAGGGTGCTCGGGCGGATCCCAGCGGTAATCGCGCCAGCCCTGCGTCACGACCCAGGCGTCGTCAGGCAGGTCCTGGGAAAACTTGAGCGCGTCCTGCACCAGCGCCGCCTCGGACATGCCCATATCCATGAGCATATACGGTGAGGAGCCAACCGAGGTATGGAAGAAATGCAGGTGCGCATCGTGGAAACCGGGGCAGACAAACTGCTCGCCGTAATCGACCACCGGCGTGGCGGCAGGTGCGGCGTCAATCACGTCATCGGGCGCACCGACTGCGACGATGCGATCGCCCGCAATGGCAATCGCCAGCTCGCGGGCGGTATCGATACCGTCTTGCGCGGTAAAAACGTTCTTGGAGCGGATAATCCGATCGATATGTTGCATGGGCATCCCCATCTCTGGCAGGAAATTCAACACCCCCGAGTGTACTCCCCCGCCCTTGCAACAAAACTCCAAGCGGCAAACGGCAACTTTACCAGCCCTAGCGGCAGGTGGCATACTGGAGAGAGCCTGTACGATTTTGCGATCAACCCAGCAAGGAGCAAATCGACCATGACGAAAACCAAGGCACAGCAGATTATGGCAGCAACCGAGGTTCGCGCGGCAGACGACGTCACCGCGGCCATCCAAGATATCGCCGCCGAGTTTGAGCCCTATATCATCAAGCAGCGCCGGCACTTCCATAAGCACCCGGAGCTGAGCCTTGCCGAGGAGCGCACGACCTCCGACATCGCTAACCAGCTCGACGCCATGAATATCCCCTACGAGCGTCCGCTCAAGACCGGCTTGGTGGCAACGCTTCGCGGTACCGCGCCGGATGCCTACCGCGAGGACGGCACGCCGCGCCGCCGCATCCTGCTGCGCGCCGACATCGACGCCCTGCCCGTCACCGAGCAGACCGGCGAGGAGTTCGCCAGCGTCAACGAGGGCTGCATGCATGCCTGCGGCCACGACTGCCATATCGCCATGATGCTCGGCACGTTGCAGATTCTGCGCCACATGACCGATGACATTCACGGCGAGGTCCGCATCGTGTTCCAGCCCAGCGAGGAAAACGGCCAGGGTGCCAAGCTCATGATCGGCACCGGCGTGCTCGATGGCGTCGATGGCGCCTATGCCGCTCACATTTGGAGCGAGGTCGACGTCGGCACCGTGAGCTGCGAGCCCGGCCCGCGCATGGCCAATACCGACTGGTTCCGCATCGACGTTCGCGGCACCTCGTGCCACGGCGCCATGCCCCAGCGCGGCCACGACGCCGTTATGGTTGCCGCCGAGATCGTCAATGCCCTGCAGACTATCGTTTCGCGCGAGATTAGCCCCTACGAGCCGGCAGTCATCACCGTCGGCGAGTTGCACGGCGGCACCGCGCGCAACGTTATCGCCGGCACGGCATACCTCGCCGGTACGGTACGCACCTACGGCGACTCGACCCACGAGGAAATGCCGGAGCTTATGCGCCGCATCGTGGAGCACACCGCGGCAGCCTTGGGTGCCGAGGCCGAGCTCACCGACTACACCATCGCCAACTACAAGGTCGAAAACGACGCCGCCTCGAGCGAACGCTGCCGTCAGGCTGTAATTAAATGTCTGGGCCCCGCCGGCCAGGGCCATTACCGCGGCACGCTTTCGGGCGAGGATTTTTCGGAGTACCTGCGCCGTGTACCGGGTGTGCTCGCCTTTGTAGGTACGCGCAACCCCAAGATTGGCGCCACGTACGCCCAACATTCCTGCTTTTACAAGATTGACGAGACCGTACTGGCCAAGGGTTCCATGGTGGCCGCCCAGTATGCCATCGACTTTTTGGCCGAGCCCACGCAAGAGGAGCTCGACGGCCCCGCGATTACCGCGGTCGCCGAAACCAACCCCGATCTGGCCGCCAAGTTGCGCTCTGCCAAGGCGACGACTGCCGAAGCCCGTGACGCCATCCACGATGCCCGCACGGCTCGTCATGCCGCGATCAAGGGTATCCACGAAGCTCGCGCCGCCGCTCGCCACGAGGAGAAGCGCGACGAGTAGCCGTCACGCCCACCCATAACAACCTGGCTAGAGCAAAGCGGGGGAACGTTATCTCAACGTTCGCCCCCGCTTATGTGTCGACCGCTTTTCTAGCGCGTCCTCCGTCACGACAGGTAAGAGCGAAGGATGGTGAGCCAGCGTGGGGTTTCGAGGTGGATGATATCGGTGGGAACTCCGGCGGGAGCGTGCCCACCAAAGAGCAGGCCCGCGTCTGCCGGGTTGATAAGACGCACGATCCATACGGCAACGACCAGCACACACAGAACAATAACCGCAATGTCGATGCCACGCTTTAGCTTGCTCGATGCCACCTCCTCGCGCACGAACGCGAGCGCAAACGCAATCGGCACCACCCAAAACAGCGGATGGTAGGCAAAGGCCGCCGAAAAATCGAGGCGCAGCGACGCCAGCCAGGCCCTCGTCATGCCACATCCCGGACAGGGAATGCCCGTCATCAGGCGAAACACGCAGCCGATATCGAGCAGGTAAAGTGCGAGCCAAGCGACAAAGAGCGCGCCGATGCAAGAAAGGGCGCGGCGAATGAGCTCCGCCGCGCCCTTATGTCCCTGAGAGCTGTTCACGCCGCTCTTGTCGTTAGGCACGAGCGCCAAGACGGGCGTTGTAAGCCGTTGCCATGGCATTGGTGTTCTTGATGATGATGTTCATGGCAAAGATGGGGCCAAGGCCGCACAGCAGCGCGCCGACAATCTGCCACATAAGAACGGTGGTGCCGTTCTCCTGGAACATCAGGCCATAGCGAGGGGCATTAGCCTGCAGGCGGTTACCAATCTTGTAGTACCAGTAGAGTCCGTAGAAGCCGCAGGTCACGAACGACAGCAAGATGAATGCTGCCAGACCCGGCGTGGAATCGCCGTCATCCTGGCACATGACATTGATGTCGCGGGCAAGGCAATAGAGGAAGTAATACGAATAGATGCCGCAGGTCACGATGGAAAGCAGGAGCCAACCGATCACGCCACGGTCGGTCTTAATCGGAGCATAGTCCATCGGGGCAGGCGCAGGCTGCTGAGCATACTGCTGCTGGCCGGCGTACTGCTGCTGCCCGGTGTACTGCTGCTGAGGCTGGGGCTGAACTGCCTGAACCGGAGTGGGCTGAATCTGCGTGGGCTGCGGAGCAGGCTGGGGCTGAGGTGCGGGCTGCGGAGCAGGAGCAGCGGAAGCGGCACCGATGGCAGAACCGCAGACAGGGCAGAATTTGGCATCATCCGAAATGGGAGAACCACAAGTGGGACAGAACATAAGCTTCTCCTTTTCCTAAGGCGTTGCACGCCTTCAAACCTTACACGTCTATGTTCTCAACAATAGCCGCGACGTTGTTGCGCAACATTGACCAATTTCCGAGATTTTTTTCTGCAACCATTTTCCCAGGTATTTTCTTGCTTCCGCGGTAGAAAAAGGCGCCCCGGGCTCAGTTGCCCAGGGCGCCTCGACCGACTATTCGGTTTGATTGTTTTCGGCAGCAGGACTATCGCCCGGCTCATCCGCCGGCGTGGCAACGGCATTCCAATCGGGTTCCGCAGGCGTCGCCTCGGGCGCCGGTGCGGGGGCAGGGACAGGTGCAGGCTCGGGTGCCG
>CALJCO010000138.1 GCA_938023905.1 uncultured Collinsella sp.
CGGGTGCCGGGGCAGGCTCGGGTGCCGGGGCAGGCTCGGGTGCAGGTGCGGGTGCCGGGGCAGGCGCAGCTCCAGTGGCGGCCGTGGGATTGAACCCCGCAGGAGCAGGCTTCTTCTCACCCGGGAGCACAAACGTCAGGACATCGTCGGTATCCTCATCGGCCCACTCGCTGGCATGGCGCGCTGCCCAGTAACCAATGGCGCGATACTTGAGCATCGTGCCAAACACATTCAGGAACACGGTAACAAAGGCGACGATCATCAAGAACAGGATGAGCGTAATGCCGCCACCCTCAATGATTGCCTCAAGACCCGTGGGGCGATAGTAATAGCTATACATACCAAACGTAGCAATGGCGCCAAAGATGGCGGTGAAAACCCAGGTGATGATATTGGAAACAATGCCCGTCAAAAACTCGGGGAGAATCGATGCGCAGAACAACTTGCCCAGGTTGGCCTTATAGGACTTCCAAACCTTCTCGAGCGAAAATGCGCTTTCCACGCGGCCGGCGACTGCAAAGTGCATCACAGCGGCATCGCCAAACATCTTAAAGAAGATGCCCAGCACAAACGAGACGAACAGGGCAAAGACAAGCAGTCCCATCGAACCGATGAGGGCACCCTCAAGACCGCTCGAACCATAGAAATAATATGAACCGACAGCACCGATTACGGCGCTCTCAAGCACCGAGAACACCACACCAATCACGGGAATAATGGCCACGAACTCGAGCACGCCTGTAATGACAGACGAGAAAATGCCCAGGCCAAACGAGGTCGAGCGCAGCAGCGGGCGCTCCATACCGTTATCGTCCTTGAGCGACAGGTCGCGGCCCCACTCGATAGCAAAGCCCGCGCCGCACACGCTTGCCACGTAAGCGAGCAAAAAGCCAATGGCCGCCGCGATGCCACCGATAACGGGGATAAACAGCACCAGCACCGACACGACGCAGATCAGCGCCGGCAAAAAGGCAATCTGACATACGCGAACCAGGGCACCGGGAACCTTAATCATGTCGTTGAAGGCCTGCGCCATGCAGCCCTTGGGCACGTTCATAGCCGGCTGGGGCGCAACGAACGGCTGCGGCTGGGGCTGGCCCTGCGGGACAGAACCGGCAGCGACATGGGGGGCCTTGGTATTAGGAGCACCGCACACGCCGCAGAACTTGTCGTTATCGCCCATGGGGGCGCCACACTGCGAACAGAACATCGAAATCATCCCTTCGTATCTAGAGCGAATCACCTGGATCGCAAACGATGTCTTTAGCATCATTATCGCCCAATGTGGGGACAAATACCCCAAGATGGCCGATTTGCAACGTAGGCGGCCTTATTCAATGATTCGAAGGGTGCGCCCGCGCTAGTTCGTGCCGCGGAAGCCCTTGCCGACGATTTCGGAGCTATCGACGATGGTGATGAAGGCGCCAGGGTCAATCTCGCGGGTATAGCGGCGCAGTTGCACTGCCTCGCGACGGCTCAGCACGCTCATAATCACCGTGACGCACTTGCCCGAGAAGGCGCCGTAGCCACGGCTGATCGTTGCCGTGCGGTTGAGATGCTTGACGATAAACTCCTCGACTTTGCGCGGTTCGGCGCAAATAATCGTACAGACCTTGCGCAGGTGGATGCTCTCAATGGCCTTGTCGACCACAAGCGTCTTGGCAAACAGACCGAGCACACAGTACAGACCGACACGCGGGCCATACAAAAAGGCCGCGATGGTCACGATGCCGATATCGACCAGCAACAGGGCACGGCCGATCTCAAGCGTCGTGCGGCGCTTGAGGATCATGGCAAGAATGTCCGTGCCGCCCGTCGAGGCGCCAATGTCAAAGACAATGGCACTGCCCAGCGCCGGCAAGATGACGGCAAAACACAGGTCGAGCCACATATCGCCCGTCATCGAAACATCCGTCGGAATGAAGAGCTCAAACAGCGAGACGTAGGCCGAAAGCGCAAACGAGGCAAAGACACTCCAAAGGATTGCCTTGCGCTCCAAAAAGATAAAACCCAGGATGACCAGGATCGCGTTGATAATCCACATAAAGACGCCGACGGGCAGAGTCGGGAACAGCGTAGAAAGAATGACCGACACACCCGAGGTGCCGCCGAAGGCAAAGTGATTGGGCGTTTTGAAAGCCACGATGGCAAAGGCCGTGAGGATCAGGCCCAGGTTGAGCTCGGCAAAAAAGCGAGGAAAGCCTGGTTCCTGGCTGCGCTTGCGGCCGGCGCGCTCGCCTTGCTCAATAACATCGCGATCGACAACGCGCTCCATCGGCACCACCGGAGGACGATGCACCTCCTCGGCGGCACGCGACGCCGCCTCTGCTGCAGCGGCCTCAATTGCCCATGCCTTGCTTTCTGTTTCGTGCTCGTCGGCCATTACGGCAACCCCTCGTTAACAATTTGGAAACAATGCGCCCATTAGAGTAACGCGGAACGTGGGGATTGCAACCCTTAGTTAGACGAGCGGTATGACTATATCGGGAGCGTACAAAAACGGCCGGCCACGCTTTTGCTTGCGCGGTCGGCCGTTTAATGTTTTCGCAGATAAAACCTGCCAAAACAAACCTGTCCCTTTTTGGAAGGTTATTCGTGCTGGCTGGTGCGGTGCTCGTACTCCTCGGGGGTGATGACGTCCTCGATGCGCAGGTTGACGCCCGCCACCTCAAGGCCGGTCATCGCGGCAAGGCGCTCAGTGACGCGCGCCTTGACATCGTCGAAGATCGCGGGCGCATAGGCGCCGTACTCGATAATGACGGAGATGTTGACGACCACGCGATTATCGTCGGTGACCTCGACCGTCACGCCCTTGGTCAGATTCTCGGCACCAAACTGCTCCTGCACAAAATGCATGAGGTTACCCTTCATGCCCAGAACGTGCGGAACCTCGCGAGTGGCCATGGCAACGATCTTCTCGATCACACCGTTGGAATAGGTCAGCGAGTCCTCGGACTCGTCCGCCTCCTCGTCGTCCTCATCCTCATCGGACTCGGCCTCGACAAGAGCCTCGTCCTCGAGCGTCACGTCCTCGGCCTCGGCGGTGACGGTCTCGTCTGCCTCGAGCTCGGTATCGGCCACATCGACCTTCGTATTAAAAGCCATGGTTCCTCCTTATGCCTGCCGCGGATGCGACAGTCGAATACATATTAGCGGCCGCTAAACAGACGGCCGAAGAAGTTGACGATCCCGTTCTCGCCGTCGCGAATTTGGCCGATCACAGCGCCGATCAGCACGAAGAATGCAATGACGAGCGTGTCCCACAGGCCGAGCGTGAGCACCAACACGGCGAGGATAAAGCCAGCGACGGCACCGAGCGTGGTGTTGGGATGACGCACAGCATAGCTCCAGATGGCAGCGCCCGTACCCTTGATGAGACCCATAGCCTCGTCAAAATCCACGGCTGCCGCGTCTTGCAACTCGGTTGCCTCTGCTTTGGAATCAACAGGTTCGCTCGCCGGCGTGGCGCTCTGGTCAATCGTCAAGCGCGGCGTACGAGCGGTCTTATCTTGATTGGTATCACTCACCGGAAACCTCCACGGTCTGGACGGTAGTCTTGGACGGCAAAAAACGGACGCGCGTAGTCGTACCCGGCGTGCCGAGCATGGTGTCGCAAGCTTCCTCGATGCGCTGCTGCATCGCGGTAGCCAGAGATGCCACGTCCTTATCGTCAAGCGCGATAGCCTCGACCTTAAATCGGACGTGCGAATCGTCGGGGCCTTGGACGCGAGCCTCGACATGCTCGACCATCACGCGGTCGTCGCGCTCGGCAGCAGCCCTGGCACACGAAGAAAGCGCCGCGAGCGTGACCTCGATATTGCGCTCCCCCGCCGGATGCACGCAGGACGGCTCGCGACGAGCAAACATCAGGCGGAAGAAGCTTACCAGTACGCCGATCGCCACAACTCCGCCGCATGCCGTCACGACGATGCGCGGCATGGGGTCGCGCATCAGCAACATAAAGCGATACGTATACGGCCCCCAAAACTGGCAGACAAGCGTACCCAGCGCCACGATGGTGGCGGCAAGATACACGATCGCTAGGGCTCGTTTGAGTACGCGCACGCGGCGCTCCCTTCAAATCTCGGCTCTCGAAATGCAAAACGGTTCGCATCATTATAAAAGAGCCGGGTCCGGTGCTCTACGCACGCGGATCCGGCTCATCTATTCCACGAGGCTTGCATGCTCGCTTCATTATGCCCAGATATGCACGGCTTAACCCGTGCGGGCGCTACTCCTCCTCGAGGGCAGCGATGACCTCGTCGGTCATGTCCATGGTGCTGTAAACATCCTGGACGTCGTCGAGCTCCTCAAGACGGTCGATGAGGCGCTGAACCTTCTTGGCGTCGGCGCCGGAGACCTCGGTCGGGGTGGTCGGGACCATTGTGGTCTCGGAGCCCTTGACCTGGACGCCCTGCTCCTCGAGTGCCTTGGAGACAGCCATGACGTCGTTGGCAGCGGTCCAGACGATCCACTCCTCGCCGGCGTCCTCGTAGTCCTCGCCACCGGCCTCGGCGATAGCCATCATGAACTCATCCTCGTCACCGGCAGCACCGTTGGCGATCATGGTCTCCTTCTTGGCGTTCTCGTCCAGGATCTCCTTGGCGACGACGATCTGGCCCTTGCGCTCAAACTGGAAGGCGACGGAGCCGGAGGTGCCCAGGTTGCCACCAGCGTGGGAGAAGGCGGAACGGACATCAGCGGCAGTACGGTTGCGGTTGTCGGTCAGGCAGTCGACGTAGACGGCGACACCGGCGGGACCGTAGCCCTCGTACACGATGTTCTCGTAGACGGCGGCGTCAGCACCCGAACCAAAAGCCTTGTCGATAGCGGACTTGATCTTGTCCTTAGGCATGGACTGAGCCTTAGCCTTGGCAACGGCAGCGGCGAGGCTGGCGTTGTTCTCGGGCAGCGGGTCACCGCCGAGACGGGCAGCAACGGTGATGTTGCGGCTGAGCTTGGAGAAGAGGGCGGAACGCTTGGCGTCCTGCGCGCCCTTACGATGCTTGGTTGTGGCCCACTTAGAGTGTCCGGACATACGTGTCTCCTATCGGTTTCGACCTAAAGCCCAGCGCAGATGCTCGGGCAATATAAACAAACGTCGTTATGATATACCTACTGGCCTGCAAGATAAACCCCAAAATGAAGGCGTCGTGATGATGGCCCCTTTGGTGCAGCAAAGAAACCTGACCCCAATGCACCAGGTTAGGACCAGAGGAAGTCACTGCGGGTGACGGTGGCGCCGATGGCGAAGGGCATGCAGGCGATGACCGGATACAGGTAGCGCATGTAGGTCGAGCCGTTGCAGGGACCGATCAGGCACACGGCGAGCACGCCCAGCAGCGGCACCCAAATGGCCAGCCCGCGCCACGAATGACGACGCAGCAGGTAGACCACCACGGCGATCATGATCCACACATAGGTGGCCGAGCTCATGGTGAGCGAAATAAACGGGATGCGCTGCACCGCCACACGGTACAGATTGATCAGGTGGTCGCACCAGCGCACCACGTTGCTGTCAACCGGATGGAAGTCGAAGTACTTGAGGTTGTCGGGACGCGCCATGATCGCGGCACTACGCGCCGTGCTGTAGACCCAGGCATCGCGGGCACTCGGATAAAAGTAGCCGTAATAGTTATTGATGAGCGCCGAGATATAGCACTCGGGATCCTTTTTGAACATCTGCGCCCAGACCTCAAAATAGGCCTTGATGTCCTCCAGCGAGGCGTACTCGTTAAAGCAGTTCTTGACGGCATCGGACTTGTCAGGGTTGTAGCGGCGGCCCAGGTTCTCGTACTTGAGCACGCGATCGATCACGACGCGCTCCTCGTCGGTCACCAAACCGTCGCAGGGTGCCTCCACGATGGTGCCGTCCTCCTTTACCGTGGGGTTGACGCCCGAGTTGAGGCCGTCGTGCTTTTGGACGAAACGAGCCGTCTGTTGGAACGGAATCGAGAGGATTTCGCGCTTGGAACCAGGCGTGATGTCGTGCGCCGGCATAAAGACCTTGGTGAAGTACATATTAGAGGCAAGGCAGAGCGCGAGCACCGCGAGGACGCCAACCCAGCGGAAGCGCGGAATGGCGCATGAGACCGCGGTGCCCGTCTGCTTAGCCGCACGACGAGCGACATGTACATCCCATACGAAAAACGCCGCCGCGATTACGCATGCCGCCAGGGGAAACACCAGGCCGCCGTTGCGCAGAAACGTGGAACCCATAGCAGCCAGCGCAAGCAGCAGCCAGTCGTGGCGCGCAAAGAGCACGGGGGCCTTCTCGCCCGCTCGCTCGACATTGGCATCACGACGGGGCAAGCCACATGCCACGAGCTTGACGGTCTGTACCAGCAGCACCAAAAACGCGTCGGCAAAGAGCACGTCTTTGGTGAGCAACGCCGCGTAGTTAGAGAACATCGGCATAAACGCAAAGAACAGCAGGATCGCACCGCGAACCGGTAGGCTCACGCCCAGTTTGCGCAGCGACGAAATGGAATAGGCCATGCAGGCAGCTGTGATGACAAATTGAGCGCAGGTATAGATGATGAGGCCCGCGTTAGCGCTGTTGAACAGCGAAAGCCCCAGCTTAACGCACGAGCCGATAATGGCCGTGTGCACTACGGGATGATGCCCGTTGAGCAGCACGTTGGGGTTGAGTAGGCGCAGGTAGTCGCTCGTGCCGTTGGGATAGTTGAACCACTGGCGAATCTGCGCGCCCGTATCTCCCATAAAAAGGCCAGGCAGCGAAGCGATGAGCGTGGGCGCCCAGACGATCATAAGCACCAGGAAGGGCCCGGCAAAGGGATGGACCGAGAGCACGGCGTGAGCCACACGCCATATGCGGCCAAAGTGCGCCTCGGAAAACGGGATGCGTCGGGAGCTCAGCCAATCCAGGCACTCAAAAGCCAGATAGAAGGCCACGATCGCCAGAAGCATCCAGCCCGCGCCGCCAATCCAGGCGCAGATGATGCGGGCTTTGTCGCCAAGGACAATCTCGGCCGAGTCGGTGAGATCGTAGCTGCGGCCGAACACCATGCAGATGGCGAAGAACAGCGACGGCAGAATGATCGATGGACGCCAGGCGTCGCCACGGCCAAAGAACACGTAGCGAAACGGCAGCGTGAGCAGGCAGGCAAGCGCAAGCAGCATGACCGCGTCGGTATGGCCGGCAAACGAGAGGAGCACCTCGTAGCACACGTACAGCATGCCCGAGGCTTTGGGGTCAATCGCCAAGACTGCGTTGCTCGACACCGGGGCGGGATCGATGGAAAACGCCGTGGTCGCCAACAGCGCAAGCAAAAAAGCGATGAGCGTCTGCTTGGCGGGGTAGCGCTTAAACCAGACGATGCGGGCGGCGTCGCGCGCAGCCGTTGTGGAGAGGTCGGAATCCTTCACAGTCCAAAAAGCCTTTCTAGAAACCTGCCAAAAAGGGACAGGTTTATTTTGGCAGGTTTTATCTGGGGAAACGTTACGGTTCTGTCATCGTTGCCCAGCGAACCACCACAAAGGTGCCTGTCCCCTTTGTGGTGGTTTTGGTGGTTAGGCGTCGAGATAGATGCGCTGCGGTCGATTGCGGTGTCGGGCGAAGATGATGAGCGCCAGGCCCGCGATTACGAGCGGCAGACTCAGCAGCTGACCCATCGTGATGACGCCGCCCAGCAGATAGCCCAGCTGGGCATCGGGCACGCGCACAAACTCAATGAGGAAGCGGACGATGCCGTAGCCCATCACAAAGACGCCCATAAACGTGCCTTGGGGCAGTAGCGGCTTTTTGCGGCTGAGCACCTGCAGAATGCAAAAGAGCACGATGCCCTCAAGAAATGCCTCGTAGAGCTGGGAGGGGTGACGCGGCATATCGCCCGCGGTGCCACCGAAGACCACGCCCCATGGCAGATCGGTCGGCTTGCCCCACAGCTCACCGTTGACAAAGTTGGCACAACGGCCCAGGCACAAGGCCAGCGGCGCGCCTATGACGGCAAGGTCTGCCAAAGTCCAGGCATCGAGCTTATACATGCGGCACACGATGATGCCGCCGATAATGCCGCCCACCAAACCGCCATGGAAGCTCATGCCGCCCTCGTTGGTGGCAAAGATCTCGAGCGGGTGCGCCCAGTAGTAGCCATCACCGTAAAAGACGACGTAGAACAGGCGCGCACCGATAATGAGGCCAAAGACCACGCCGACCACGACACTCGTCAGGTCGTCAATCGTGATGCTAAAGCCCCAGCGACGCTGCGTGTGGTACATGACGACCGCCGTGAGCAGGGCACCGACCACATAGGCCAGACCATACCAGTAAATCGTGATGGGCCCCGCCGAAATCGCGACGGGATCAAGCATATGGTAGAAGTCGTTGAGCATGTCGACCCTCCTACTCCCTACATACAAATGCGGCCGCGGGCCTTGCGCTCGCAGCCGCATATTTGGGCGTAACGTCTATGCGGAGTATGCCGTCCGCAGCTTTCGCATCTTAGAACGGCGCGTACTCGTCGTACAGGTCGTCGGTCTCGCCGGAGGCATTAACCTGCTCGACACGGGTAACGCCGGGCACATGCTCCTTGAGGATACGCTCGATACCCATGGACAGGGTCAGCGCGCTCATAGGGCAGCCGGCGCAGGCACCCTGCAGCTCCAGTTTGACGACGCCCTCGTCGTCAACACCCACATACTCCATATCGCCGCCGTCAGCCTGCAGGTTGGGGCGGATCTCCTCAAGAACCTTCTTAAGCAGCTCTTCGTTAACAGCCACAGGGGCTCCTTTCTCACAATAACGCGGGCACGCCCGCGGACAGGGGCTATGTTACTACAGCCATGTACCCGCTCACGAGCCATCCATGCGCGCGGACACGACTTTCACGAGCAGTCAATTTGGGACGGGGATCTTTTAGCTGCCTGTTGTTACCAGCTGGCATTGTCACGCGCTACTGCTGAGCCTGCCCCTCGGTACCGATGTGAACATCGACGATAACCTGGCGGTAGCTAATACCGCAGGAGTCGAGAATGCGGCGGCTGATGCGGCCGTCGTCGGTGTCGGCGTACTTGTTGTCCAGGTAGACAACCTCGCCCACACCCACCTGCGCCAAAATCTTGGCGCAGTCGTGGCACGGGAACAGCGTGACGTAGACCGTGGAACCCTCGAGGTCCTTGAGCGAGCCACGGTAGTTGAGCACGGCATTGGCCTCGGCATGCACCACGTAATTGTGCTTGTCCTGTAGCGGGTCGTCGCTCGTACCCCACGGGAAAAAGTCGTCGTTGAGCGCCGAGGGCGTACCGTTGTAGCCCACCGAAAGGATACGGTGGTTGGTGCTGGCGATGCACGCACCCACCTGCGTGTTGGGGTCCTTGCTGCGGCGCTGCGCGGCGATGGCCACGCTCATAAAGAACTCGTCCCAGCTAATGACGTCCAGGCGCTTGCCTGACGAAGTTTGATGAAGATCGTCCGACATGGCAGACACCTCCGTAATCGCAATAGTTTGACCCATTGTAGCAGGTGAAAGGTGGGGGCGTTTGTCCCACCGGCGCCCTCACTTTTACACGCGGCGGGGCTTTTGGTTGATGCGGTAGAGCTCGGCGAGTCCTCGCAACGTCAGCGCGTCGTCTACCGTCAGGCTGTGGCCGACCAGCGACGCGAGCGCCTCG
Organism: uncultured Collinsella sp.; assembly: GCA_938023905.1. GTDB lineage: Bacteria > Actinomycetota > Coriobacteriia > Coriobacteriales > Coriobacteriaceae > Collinsella. The sequence goes on from CALJCO010000138.1 coordinate 9,634, forward strand.
GCATCGTCGCCGGTAATGACGATGGGCACGTCGCCCTCCCCCGAGGCCTTGGTCGCGCGCATCTCGGCAAGCACCATGTCGAGCATGCCGTCGATGCGTGCCACCTCGCCCAGAACCACGCCCGAACGCATGGCCTCGCGCGTGTTGCGGCCGATCACATGCGTGGGTGCCGAGGGCTCGACCTGCGGCAGACGCGCCGCAGCAGCCGAGAGCGAGCGGGCGCCAAGCGCCAGACCCGGCGCGATGACGCCGCCCACAAAGGTGCCGCGCGCGTCGATGACCTCGATATTGGTCGTGGTACCCAAGTCGATCACGATGCACGGAGAGCCGTAGACGGCACGGGCCGCCACGGCGTCGGCGATGCGGTCGGGGCCGATCTCGGCCGGGTCGTCGTAGCGGACGGGCATGCCGGTCTTGAGGCCCGGCCCCACCGTGAGCACGCGCCCCGTGCAGGTGCGAAAAAGTGCCGCCTTCCACGGACGCTCGAGCGCCGGCACCACGCAACTCAGGACTGCAGCTGCGGGAACGAGCGCGCCGGGCATGCCCGCATCGGCCGCCAGCGCGGCCATGACTTGAGCGAGACGCATACGCGCTTCGTCGGCCGTAATGCTCGACGGCGTCGTGATCTCGCACGTCGCAAGCGGGCATTCCTGTGCCGCGGCCGAATCCTCGGCAAACAGGCCAAAGCGAATGAACGTGTTGCCCACGTCGACCGTCAATATATATGCGCACCCATTAAGCATCGTCGGCGCTCCTTTCGTCTGCCCAGCAGTATATCGCCTACCTAAACCAGTCATCCCAAAATGACTGGCTTGCGGTTATACTGATGCGCGGCCGCGCGCGAGCTCACGCGGCGGCCCTTGGTAACCCGACTTCCCGCGCCGTATCCGTAACGGCGCTCCCGGGGAAGCGGATATACGCAAAGGAGTTTTATATGAGCAATCCCTCGAACCGCGCTTCGATGCGCGGGCAACTCACGCTGCGCGGAGTCGTCATCGGCGTCCTTGGCTGCGTGATCATCACGGCAAGCTCGGCCTACACTGCCCTCAAGATGGGCGCACTCCCCTGGCCGATCGTCTTCGCTGCCGTCATCTCGCTGTTCTTCCTTAAGCTCATGGGCAACGCCAGCCTCAACGAGGCAAACGTCACCCACACCATCATGTCCGCGGGCGCCATGGTCGCCGGCGGTCTAGCGTTTACCATCCCGGGCGCCTGGATGCTGGGCTATGCCGACCAGATCAGCTGGCTCGACATGTTTATCGTGGCACTCGCCGGCACCATCCTGGGCCTGCTGGCCACGGCGCTCATCCACCGTCACTTTATCGTGGACGCCGCGCTCGAGTTTCCCACCGGCAACGCCGCAGCCCAAACCCTGCGCGCGACCGAGGCCGGCGGCAAGACCGGCAAGCAGCTCTTTGGCTCCATGGCCCTCGCCGGTATCTACAGCGTGCTGCGCGACGCTCTGGGCGTAGTGCCCAGCATGCTGTGCACACTCAACATCCCCGGCGTGACCTTTGGCATCTACAACTCGCCCATGCTGCTCTCCGTCGGCTTCCTCGTCGGCTTCGCCCCGGTCGCTTTCTGGTTTGCCGGCGCCCTGCTGGGCAACTTTGGCATCATCGTGGGCGGCACCGCTGCCGGCCTGTTCGACGTTGTGACCGCACAGGGCATCGTCAAGTCGCTCGGTATGGGCCTCATGATGGGCTTTGGCGTCGCTGTCGTCCTCAAGGACATCCTGCCGCAGGTCGCCGGTATCGTCCGCGGCCTCGCCGCCGACAGCTCCACCGACACCGACGAGCAGTCGCTTATCTCGGGCTCCCTTAAGCTCGACGCCGGTATCATCGGCTTGGGCGCTGCCGCCATCGCCGTGATCATCGCCATCGTGCTCGACCTTGGCCCCGTTCCGGCCGTCATCGTCACGCTGTTCACCTTTGTCACCACCATCATGAGCGCGCAGAGCTGTGGCCAAACCGGCATTGACCCCATGGAGATCTTTGGTCTCATCGTCATGCTCATCGTGGCGGCATTCGCGCAGCTCGCACAGGTCAAGCTGTTCTTTATCGCCGGCATCGTGGCCGTGGCGTGCGGTCTTGCAGGCGATGTCATGAACGACTTTAAGGCCGGCGCCGTGCTGGGCACCAACCCGCGTGCGCAGTGGATCGGCCAGGCCATCGGCGGCATCGTGGGCGCCCTGGTCGCCGCAGCCGTCATGGTCGCGCTGGTTACCGCCTATGGTCCGGACGCCTTTGGTCCCGACAAGAGCTTCGTGGCCGCACAGGCAAGCGTGGTCGCCACCATGGTCTCGGGCATTCCGAGCGTGCCATGGTTTGCCGGCGGCTTTATCGCCGGCATCGTCATGTACTGGCTCGGCATTCCGGCCATGATGATCGGCCTGGGCGTGTACCTGCCGTTCTACATGTCACTCACGGCATTCCTGGGCTCCTGCGTCAAGCTCGCCTACGACAAGTGGTCCGCCCACCGCGACGCCACCGCTGGTCTTTCTGACGAGGAGAGGGCTGCCAAGGACGCCGCCTTCCAGGAGCAGGGCCTGGTTGTCGCCAGCGGCCTGCTCGGCGGCGAGTCCATCGTCGGCGTTATCCTAGCGTTTGTCTCCGTGGGCTTGAGCCTGCTGGGCTAAACCCAACAACAACGTACCCGTACAGAGCGCGGGGTCGGAAACCATCCGGCCCCGCGCTCCTTCTGTATCTGCCGAAACACACGGCAGTACTCACATGAGGCGTGTCTTCCTTTGCCCGCTCGCCCAAGTTCCATGTCAAGATGACCGCGCCGCCCGTCACGGTGTAGAGTACATGCTGCGAACGCACCCGCGTTCCTGCGGCAATACGAGGTGGACATGGAACTCGACAAACAACAGATCAAGCGGCTGCGCGAGCGTCATCATCGACGCCACGACATTCGGCCCCTTCACACCAAGGCCGCCGACGAGGTCACGCGCTTCCTAAAGCGCGCATTCAACATTCGCGAGGGTCGCGCACCCTATCACGTGATCCGCAAGCGCTTTGTAAACGGGGCGCGTCTGACCGGCTCGCACTTGTGCATCCTCATCATCGCCATGCTGATCGCAAGCATCGGCCTCGATATCGACTCGGACATTGCCATCGTGGGCGCCATGCTCATCTGCCCGCTCATGGGCTCGGTCCTTGCCATGGCATACGGCATCGCCACGCTCGACCGCGAGATTACCGTCGAGGCCATTGCCGGTCTCGCGCTGCAGATGGCCTTTTGCCTGATCACGTCCACGCTGTACTTTAAGCTCTCGCCGCTCGGCACCACCACGGCTGCCATCATCGATAACTCGACACCCACCGTCTGGGACCTTGCCGTCGCGCTCGCGGGCGGCTTTGCAGGCGGGCTGGGCAACTCGCGCGATCAGGAGCCCGCGACGCTCATCGCCGGCGTGGCCGTGGCGACTGCGCTCATGCCGCCCCTGTGCGCGGCGGGCTACGGCATCGCCATCGCAAACGGGTCGCTCTTCCTCTCGGCGCTCTACGAGTTTGGCATCAACGTAGTCTTTATCGCGCTGGCGGCCGAAGCCGTGCTGCTTCTTTTGCGCGTGCCACTCAAGCGCGACCTCAACGGCGACGGCATTGTAACCGCCGAGGAAAATGCCGAGGTCAACGAGCTGTCGCGCAAAGTGCGGCGCCGCATCATTGTGGGCACGGTAATCTTTGCCATCCCCTGCATCGTTATGACCGCAGGCTCCATTGGCTCGGCGCAGGCCGGCGTGCAGGACGGCTACGGCGTCACCGAGACCACGCGCGAGCTTGCCGCGGTGCTGCCGGGCTTTAAGGATTACACCGTTGCCGTCGAGACCTCGGCCACCGAAGACGAGGAGGAGGGCCTTGTCGAGCGCGAGGTTGTCGCCCATGTGACGACAAGCGAGGCGCTTGGGGCACACGACCGCCGTGTAGCCCGCAAGCTCATCGACCTCAATGTGCCCGAGCTCGATCGCGTGGAGTTTGATGTGCAGTAATACGTGACGTGGGATGGATGCGCGCAGCCGCGAGTCACGACATGGCGCAGACGTGACGCGGGCCACGAGAAAATAGCGGGGCGCGGTCCATGGCCGCGCCCCGCTCGCTGATTTATTGCCGTGAATCAGCTGTCCGCATCGACATCGCCAGACTCCACTGTAAACGCCGGACCGGTACTCACCAGATAAAAACGGGTCACCCTGGTATCTCTAAATAGGTAGAGCAAGCCCTGATCGCGTCGGCGCGAAATATACGCCACGTGGACCGTACCGAATTCTTCGCCGTTTTCCTTCTTTAATATCAGGATGTTGGGGTCATCCATACGCTCGAACTGCCCATCAACGCAGTCGCCGCCTTTGCCGACCAGTTGCCACCGATGGTTATCCTCTTCAAGAAAGGCCAGGGTTTCCAGACTTGTTTTGTCATCACGATAGTAACCATCAATGGCAAAGCCTTCGGAAACGCATTCCTGCATATAGGATGTTTCTCGACTTATGGCGAGTTGCCCTGTAGCGCCCAGAAGCACTGCCAGGCAAACCACTGCAACGGTTATCGAGACAAAACGGCGGCTCATGTCAGCCAGCCCGATACTTGTTTAACGGAGCACGAAACATACTTGGTACCTCCGATATCATGGCGAATGTCACCTACGGCCTGTCGGCAATCATATGTTTCCAACATCAAACCATATGGCAACCACTCGCGAGAGGAGTATCGGCGAACGGTGCATTTTTGCGTTCTATTGGGCAAACGTCAACGCGCGCTACAGCTCTTGCTCGACCTATTCAGATCTTGTCGCATACTACCGTAGATCCTCAACGCTTCCGCCCCCAAGAGATCATTTTTAGTACGTAAAGAAGCCCTCGCCCGAGCTTTCGCCCAGCTTACCTTCGTCGAGCATTTTCTTGAGGACGGAGGCCATGGCCTTAAAGTTGTAGGGCATCATCATCTTTTTGAGCAGCGGGCTCACCAAGCCCGGGACCTTTTGGTACTGCATGACGATGTTGTACGCCGTCTGGATGCCCACGGTGTCGAACACGCGGAACGGCCCCTTGGGAGCGCCGGTGCCGCGCGTCCACGCGAGGTCGATGCTCTTGGGGTCACTCACGCCCGAGACATACAGGTCAAGGCCCGAAAGCAGCCACGGCACCAGCATGGAATTGAGCAGGTAGCCGTTCTTTTCCTTGTTGACGGGCAGGGCAAGCATACGGATATCGTTGGCAAAGTCGACGAGCTCGTCGAAGTAGCGCTTGTCGGTTTGGTCCTGTGCCATGACCTCGGTCATGTTGTTCTTCCAGATGGAGTTGGCAAAGTGCAGCGACAAGTACTTCTCGGGACGGCCGGTGTACTTGGCAAAGGTGCTCGGCAGCAGCGTGGAGGAGTTGGTCACGACGACGGTCTTTTGCGGGAGTACCGGGGCGAGCTTCTTGTAGAAGTCAATCTTTGCCTGGGCGTCCTCGGCCATAGATTCGATGACCAGGTCAGCGTCGGCCACGGCCTTGGCAAGATCGAGCTCCAGCTTGAGTGTGGAGTAGGCACGCTCGACGGCGGCGAGCGCCGCTTCCTTGTCGAAGGGCTGGGTGCCATCGGCGATACCGGCGCACCACTCGCCCGTACCGTCCGCCATGCCCTCGATTGCCGCGATGTACTCCTTGCGCACGTGATCGATCTTGGGCCGGGTGCGGCCGATGCTGCCCTCGCTGCGCAGCCAAATCGTTACATCAAAGCCGCAGTAGGCAGCCTGAAAGGCAATCTGGCTTCCCAACACGCCGCCGCCGGCAACACAAACGGTCTTGTAGCTCATAGGACGGTCCTCTCTTACGTAATTCCATAGATGTGTATTTATTCAACCGTAAGGATGACGCGCGCTGGGGGTAGGTTCTATAAACGGGCGGTATTTCGCGGCAAACGGCTACATATGTTCATTATCTCAGGGTTCCGAGGGCAGTTTTTGGTGCCACCGAGACGTCGTTTTCGGAAGTATGCGGCAAATTCCGGAACTCATGAGCACATCCTGGTTTTTCGCCAATAAAACCGCAGGTACAGAGCTTGGACATATCCGATGTGCTCGGCCTATTCAGATTTTGCCGCATACTTCCGAAATCTAAGTTCGCAAAGGGTGATAGTTGGGGCGTTTACGCAACAGATGTCCAGTAAAAACGGGTGGTAACCGGTACGGCTGCCACCCGTTTGTCCCATATCTAGCCCATAGCAGGCCAGTTACTTCTTAATGCCGCGTCCCAGACGCTTGGCGACCGATGCAACGGCCTCCTCGCTGGCCGGCCCGCAGCTCACGCAGTCGTCATGGGCACGCATCTGGCCGGTGACCTCGTCCATCGCGAGCGGCGCCACCTTCTCGAGCTTAAAGCCCTTACCGGCGCGCATGTTCTCCTTGGCCACACTGATCATGAGCTTAATACGGTTGAGCTGGTTGACCTCGGACGCACCGGGGTCGTAGTCCACCGCAACGATGTTGCTCTCGGGATGCTGGCGGCGCAGCTCCTTAATCACGGCCTTGCCCACCACGTGATTGGGCAGGCACGCGAAGGGCTGCGTGCAGATGATGTTGGGCGCACCGTGATCGATCAGGTCGAGCATCTCGGCCGTGAGCAGCCAGCCCTCGCCCATGTTGTTGCACACCGAAAGCACCGTGCGGGCCTTGTCGGCCATGGTGCCGATGCGCTCGGGCGCCTCAAAGCGGCGGGACTTCTCGAGCATCTCCTCCACCGGCGTGCGCATCCAGTCCACCAGCTTGATGAGCGCCTGCATGCCCGCGCGCGTAGTGGGAGAGCTTCCCAGCTCGTCCTTCTGCAGCTCGGCGTTGCTCATGGAGTACAGGAAGAAGTCGAGCAGGCCCGGCACCACGGCCTCGCAGCCCTCGCGCTCGATAACGTCGACCACGTGGTTGTTGGCCGTGGGATGGAACTTGACCAAGATCTCGCCGACCACGCCCACGCGCGGCTTGGTGCCCTCGCCCACGAGCGGCATGGAGTCGAACGCGCGGATGGCCTCGCGGCACAGCTTGGTGTAGTTATGCCTGTTGAACTTGGGCGCCAGCTTGCGGGCGCGCGCCATGTACTCCTCGTAGAGTGCGTTCGCCGCACCGGGCGTTGCCTCGTACGGGCGGCACCGATAGAGCATCTGCATCATCACGTCGCCAAAGAGCACCGCGTAGACTGCCTGCTTAAGCAGCGCCGGCGTAATCTTAAAGCCGGGGTTGTCCTCGCCCAGCGCCACGGCCGAAAGCGAGATCACCGGGATCTCGGGGTGGCCGCTCTCGCGCAGGGCCTTGCGGATGAGCGCGATGTAGTTGGTGGCACGGCAGCCGCCGCCGGTCTGGCTGATAACCACGGCCGTCTTGGACAGGTCGTACCGACCGCTCTCGATGGCCTCCATAATCTGGCCGGTCACCAGGATCGACGGATAGCAGATGTCGTTGTTCACGTAGCGCAGGCCGGCCTCGACGGCATCGTGATCGGTCGAGGGCAGCAGCTCCAAGTTGTAGCCGGCACCGCGGAACACCTCTTTGACCAGGTCAAAGTGGATCGGCGCCATCTGCGGGCACAGGATGGTGTAGCCCTCCTCGCGCATCTGCTCGGTAAAGGGCACCTTGGGCCACGCGGTCGAAGCACTCTCGCGCTGAGCCTCAAACGTGTACTTGCGGCTCGAACGCGGGGGCATCCTTGGAGGGAGCCACCGGCGCGGCATCGCCCTGCTCGTAGGCCTCGCCCGCGGCCGTGGCCTCGGCCAGGCGCTCGGCCTCCTGGTCCTTAAGCGCGGCCATGAGCGAGCGGATGCGGATGCGCGCGGCACCCAGGTTGGATACCTCGTCGATCTTGAGCACGGTGTAGATCTTGTCGTTGGCCTCAAGGATCTCCTGGACCTGGTCGGCGGTGATCGCGTCGACGCCGCAGCCGAAGGAGTTGAGCTGGACCATCTCGAGGTCGGGTTCGTCGCCGACGCGGGCG
>CALJCO010000139.1 GCA_938023905.1 uncultured Collinsella sp.
GACTTGCAGCGACGGACCTCGGGACGCTCTTACACCACGTCTGCGCGCGCCACCGTAAAAGAGCTAAAACTGGAGAAAATCAGGCGGAACTCTACTCCCCGGGTGTTGCAGCAGTATTGGAAGATTAAATTCGCATTCATAAAACACAAAGCAGGATATTATTGTTCAAGCAATTTCGGATAGCCACATTCAATATCAATCGTGCTGTATTCCTCTTTTACTGAGTACTCTTGAATATATTCATTTGTCATTGAATCTATGTACTGCAGGGCAAAAGTCGCGCCGGCTTTAAGGCTTTCCTCATTAATGACAAAATATGTATAAGTGCAGTCACCAACAGTAATAACTTTGTTAAAGGCAAATCCGCCTATATTAAACCCAGTATGAATCACAAGAGTTTTTGCGAACCCATGCCCTATATTCTTAATAGTTACATGAATAGTTTGTTGTTTTTCTTTATCTCCGGATCTTTCGCCAAGGCTGAATCCTTTTCTTAAATCATGCCTAGGATCTTGTCCGAGTTCCACCAAAAGAAACGGCTGTACCTCTGCTCTCTCTTTCTGCGCATCTGATTCTTTGTAATATCGAATCGTATAAAAGACACCAAGAAAAGCAAGTATGCCAGAAACTACACCGCCGATAATACCACCCCAATATGAAGCTATTGATGCTGCCCAAGTCCCCTCTTGTCCAGGAACAACCCAATGTCTGATAGCGGCTTCAATAGCGATTGATGCACCGGCTACAATCAGAATGGCGGCAAGAAGAAAAAGGGCTATTCCAATCAGAGCATTTCTTCTGTTACGTGCTTCCTTTCTTGGTTCATACGGTTTGCCAAAGCGTTGTATTTTTATTTTCATAGTGCCATCCTCGGTACAGCTATGCATACATCCAATAATTTATGAAGATATGAAATCTGAGTCATAATATCCGCTGCATCTTTTCCATTCACATCCTAGTAAATTCTCAGTTCATACCAAGTGACATTCCTGACCATGCGGATTACACTACAGAGCATTTCCTTAGGCCCATTTTGCTGATTCTGTTCACTGCTGGTTCCCCAATGAATTATATGCAATGTACGGGTTGCTAACTGCTAAAGCGGTATTGAACGATGTCGCTCCGTATGTTATTGGCCCAGACATCGTTCTTTCATCGCTGGGACAAAATGTCCCAGCGATCGATCTCGCTTCTGCGCTCTAGAGCGCGTTCTTCCCGATCATATGGGTCCATGATGCGCTCTCCGGAAAATGGATCCAATACCGCATTCCATATATTAACTGGCTTTATGCAAGCACCTTGTCCGTTAGTGCCGTTGTGTTAGACCGCTTTGGATACTGGGACTTTTCCTATAATCTTTCTTGCTTAGATAGCAGGCGAAAGCGAAGGAGCTCCTATGGTCACCAAGGATGATGCGTGTTGGATAATCGGCCTTTCCGCAGGTGCGGGCATTGGCGTATACCTTGATGGCGGCTGGGGCGTCGATGCGCTTGTCGGGCGTGAGACCAGGGCTCATAACGACATCGACCTGTTCGTTCAGCGCGGGGATTACCAAAGGTTCGTGGATCTAATTGCTGATGAGGGGTTTTCCGAGGTGGCTGCATCTTTCACCACCGAAGATCACACGGTGTGGCAAGACGAGGCGGGGCGCATCGTCGACCTGCATTGCTTCGATTTCGCCGAGAATGGCGATATTCTGTATCAGGGAGATCGTTTTCCCGGGGAGGTCTTTTCGGGGAGGGGGCGCATCGGCGAGGTGGAGGTGTCGTGCATCGACCCCGAAAGCCAGCTGTTGTTTCACTTGGGCTATCAGCATGACGAGCACGACGCCCACGATGTCATGCTCCTATGCCGTGAGTACGGTTTCGACGTTCCCGAAGAATATCGCTAGCTGTTGCTATTTGCATCGGGGCACGACTTCAGCGCTTGCCGCAGATGCGCTGCGCCAGACCGCCCTGGACATCACGCCACGCCGTATATGGCCCTCCGCGCACGCGAGTCCCATTTCGCCTGCTTGATCCAGTACTCGTAGAACGGATAGGGGGTCACCTTGTACTGGCGCCAGGTCTTCTCGTACGTGCCGCGGGCTGCCTGCCTCACTATGAGCTCGGCGAGCTCGTCCGCGCTCCTGCGGACCTTGAAGCACCATGTCCACTTGAACCAGGCGAGGTAGTTCTCGAGGCGTCTCGTGGAGACACCCCGGAACCTGCCGATGAAGTGCCTCATCTGGGAGTGGAGGCTGTTCACCCTGTTGATGGCGTGCTCCTCCCTCTTGCTGGCGATGTGCGCGCCGACGCCGAGGGCGGGCAGGACGCGGCGGTACACGTGCGCACGGTCCGTCGAGATTATCGCGCCGACCGCGAGCTTGTCGGCGAGCAGCTCCCTGGCTGCCGCCTCGTCGAGGCCGCCCCTCCCCGCGATCTCGTAGAAGATGTCGCCGGCGTCGTTTATGCCGGTGAGCACGCATATCTTCTCGTGCCCGTCGGTTCCCTGCGACCTTGTGCGGGGCTTCCTGGGCATGCCGGACTCCGACCTGGAGCGGTTTCCCTTGAAGCTCTCCCTGAAGAAGCACTCGTCGAGCTCGGCCCCGCCGCCGGCCTCCACGCGGAAGGCGGGCATGCGCTTGGCCATGGCCTCGAGCAGCCTGTGGCGCATGAAGAACGCCGTCTTGAGGCACACGCCGCACTTTTCCGCCGACTCGCGCAGCGGGAGCATGTCCACGTGGCACTCCGCGAACCTCATCCAGGCCGACCTGTCGAGCTTGGTGGTGGAGAAGATGCGCATGGTGGCGTCGGTGAAGGTCCTGGCGCACCCTCGGCAGAGGAACCGCTGACGGCCGCGCCCGTCTCGCCCCCTCTTCACGTAATGCGGGGAGCCGCACCAGGGGCAGGCTCTGTCGGGATCGTCTTCCGCCCCCTCGCTTGCCGCGAGTTCGAAAAGCTCCGCGTCTATCAGCGCCTTGAGCGATCTCAGGACCCTGCTCTTCTCGGCAGCCGTCATCTGCGGGAGGAACTGCCTCGTCAGCTGGGTGAGCTCGTCTTCCATTGCAACCTCCATCTCTCCTGATGATGGAATTGTCGCAACCGGGGCCCCGTCGCGTGTACTGCGTGCAGGACACTTATCCAAAGTGGTCTAACACAACGGTTAGTGCGGACACCGGTAGGCGTTCGCTGGTAATACGATTTTCCAAGCTCGCCGAAACCGTGCGAGCCTATCGGCCAAGCCAGCCTTCTCAAACGCAGCGGAAACACGGCACGGGTGGTGATGCGATGCACGTCTGGAAGACCTAGGGGCAGACGCGGACTCGCATTCAGCATCGATGCTGGCGCGTCAGATACCATCGTCCAAGACAAGCGCTCTCGTTACTGGGACAATTTGTCCCAGCGGACGCTACGCCCTCATTATGTCCCTTTTCTGAATACGGGACTAACAGAACCCTGCAGAACCTAGAGCACCCTCTCTGCGAAGCCCTCCTCCCGACCTTCGTGTAGAAAGCAAGAACGCGTACACGGCGCACGCCGCCGAAAACAGCGGCACGAAACGGAATCGACAGGCAAGAAATGCAAATCTCGCAATATCCCAATCAAAATTGTATAATCCCAAGGCAAATGGGAATATGCAAAAGGGACTGGTAATGAACGATACCATAAGATACCTGAAAGATGAGATGGGCCTCTTCGTGACCGAGTTCGAATGGTCTGGAGCGTCTGACCTCCCGCTTTATCTTGCTAAGGCGGCATCCTATCGGCTGTGTTCCTGCAACGGGGTCGATTTCATTATGGCAGAGGTCGAGGGGGAGGTCTCGCTTCCCAACCTCAAGAGGATCGTCTCTCAAGTGTCGGCGAGGGCGGGCCTGCAGGTTGCGCTCGTCGCCCAGATCGACGCGCGCCAGCGAAAGGCCCTCGTTTCACAGGGCATCCCGTTCGTCGTTCCCGGCAGACAGGCTTTCCTTCCGATGCTGGGTTTCGTTGCGAGCGCGAAACGGGAGCCGCGTTCTTTTCCGGAGGTGCTGGCGCCAGGTACTCAGGCTGTGCTGGTTACGCTGCTGGCCAACCCAGAGGTGCGAACGTCCGAAGAGCTGATGAGGGCGACGGGCATGCCGTCGTCGAGCATCTCGAGGGCCCTCGACGATCTGTCTCGCAGGGGGCTCGTAAGCAAGTCCAAAAACGGCCGCGCAGTGGTCATCGAACGCAGCACGAGCAGGAACGATCTCGTCAAAAGTGCAATCGGATGCCTGCGGAATCCTGTCGCGCGGGCCGTGTATGCGAAAAGAGACGAGCAAACGGCGCAGCTTCCGCTTGCGGGGGTGAGCGAGCTTTCGCAACGCAGTATGCTGGCAGCCCCCCGAATCGAGCAGCGCGCGGTATCGAGGAGGGCCTTCAAAGAACTTGAGTTCGAGGAGGTCCAACTTGGCGAGCTTCACGATGAGGAGACGGTTCAGGTCCAGGTATGGGCGTACGACCCGCTCGTGGCAGGAGGAGATGCGGTTGACGACGTGTCGCTTGCGTTGACGCTCGTCGGCGAGGGCGACGAGCGCGTCATCGGCCAGTTGAACGCGATTTTTGGGGAGGAATTATGGCAGTGAGCGAAGTTTACGGGCTACGCCGGTTCTCGGAATACATGGAGGGCCTCGAGGACTGCTATGCGATCATTGGCGGCACGGCGTGCGACATCATCCTGAGCAACGCGGATCTCGACTTCAGGGTCACCAAGGACATCGACGTCATCCTGATTGCCGAGAACCGCTTTTCCGAGGTTGCGGCGGCAATATGGAAGCTGGTGAAGGACGGCGGCTACGATTGCGGATGGAGGGGCTCCGGGGGAGTTCATTTCTATCGATTCACCAAGCCGAGCGTTGCTGGCTTCCCGAGCATGGTGGAGCTGTTTAGCAAAGCCCCCTCGTTCATCAAGGAACCAGAAGGGCTGACAATCGTCCCGCTGCCAGCGGGCGAAGAGGCGTCGAGCCTTTCGGCTATCCTTCTCGATGACGACTACTACGCCTACATGAAGTCCGGTTGCAAGGAGGTCGACGGGATCATGGTTCTGGACGAGGTGCACCTTGTCCCTTTCAAGGCCAAGGCCTATCTCGATCTATCGAAGCGTAAGGCCGCTGGCGAGAGGGTCGATTCGAGCGACATCAAGAAGCACAAAAAGGATGTTTTCAGGTTGGCTCAGCTCTTCTCCCCGAGAACGTCGTCGGCACTGCCCGATTCGATTCGCAACGATATGACTGAGTTTTGCGAGAAGGTCCGTGCCGAGGGCGTTCCTCTGAAGCAGATGGGGGTCCCAATGACGCTCGAGGAGGGAATTGAGCTGATCAAGCGTGTATACGACCTGTAGGGGCGGTTTCGGAATCTTTCAAGCATGCGACGAAGTAGGTGATGGGTTAGTTTTTTCGGCTTCGGTCGTATTGAGGACGATGCCCGAATGACGAAACTGAGATTGTTCCGAAAAGCAAAGAGCCGCAGCATTGCTACGGCTCTAAATTCATGCTATGATATGGGAAGATAGAACATTTGTTCGGTTACTCCCACTCGATGGCGTCGGTTCTGCCGTCCCGTCATTCCAGTTACACCCAGTTTTCGGCATCGACACGGAACGCGTGCCGCCGAATGACGCGATGTCGC
>CALJCO010000140.1 GCA_938023905.1 uncultured Collinsella sp.
AAAGGGCGGAGGCGGGGCATGCCCCGCCTCTTACACCACATCTCTGCACGCTACCTCTTTTACGGCCTTATTTTCGCCAATTCGTGGAAAACGAGGGGGCTCCAATCCTTGTAAGAGCCAAGACAGAACCCCCGAATCAACTCAGAGGGTTTCTTGGTATATCTGACCTGCATTTATTAGCGCCATAAACCCAGCTTTACACGCTTCGAGAACATTGCACCATCTGACAAGCGGAAAGTAAGGAAAGAAGCGAAAAGCAAAACCCTTGATAAACATGCATCTCTGCTCGATTGAGCTTTTGATAAACAGACACAATATCGATATAATATGTGTCTGTAAATCAAAAAGGAGGGACAATGGGGAGAAGCGAGGAAATCGCCAGGCTGGTCCGGGACGCCGGCGGCGTGGCTAGCGCGGCGCAGATCACCGAAGCGGGTTTCCTGCCCGGCTCCATCTCCCATGCCCTGAAATCGGGCGCCATAGACAAGCTCACGAGGGGTGTCTACTGCCTGCCGGAGGTGTTCGACGACGAGTTCGCCGCCGTCACCTACAGGTGGAGGAAGTGCGTGCTCTCGCACGGAAGCGCACTGTACCTCGCCGGGCTCTCCGACAGGGTGCCCGGCGCGCTCGACGTCACCGTCCCCCACGGATACAACCCGCGGGGGCTTTCCCTCGAGCACCCCGACGTGAGGATTCACAGGGTCAACAAGGATGTCTACGAGCTGGGAATCGCCGAGGCGAAATCCCCCTGCGGCGCGATGGTGAGGACGTACTGCGCGGAACGCGCGGTGGCGGACCTAATCTCCCAGAGAGCCTCCGGCGGGGCCGATCCGCAGCTCGTCCACGACGCGGTCGCAGGCTATTTCAAGAGGGCCGACGCCGACCTCGAGAATCTCGCGCGGATGTGCGCGGCGCTCGGCGTCGAGGAGGAGTTCAGGATGTATCTGGAGGTGCTCAGATGACGAGAGGCGACGCGAGCCTCAAGGGCAAGATCAAGGCGATGGCCAAGAAGAGCAACCTGAAGCCGCAGGAGCTTCTGCAGATGTACCTGTTCGAGCACCTCCTGATGCGACTCGAGAAGAGCGACTACGCGGAAACGTTCGTCCTGAAGGAAGGGCTGCTCATCTCGTCGATGACGGGCATCGCCCAGAGGACGACGATGGACATGGACGCCACGGTGGTGGGCATGGACATGGACGAGGGGACGGTGAGCGCCGCCATCTCCTCCATCTGCTCGGTCGCCGTCGGCGACGGCATGGAGTACTCCTTCGAAAGGGTGGAGCCGATTCGCGCAGACGACGAGTACGCCAACTGGCGGGCCCATCTGCGCGTCGGGTACGGCAAGATCGACGCGCCGATCAAGGTCGACATCACCACGGGGGACGAGATAGTCCCGGGGCTCATCGAGTACCGCTACCCGCTCATGTTCGAGGAGGGCTCGGTGCGGGTTCTGTCCTACCCGCTCGAGACGGTGCTGGCCGAGAAGCTCGAGACGGTCGTGTCGCGCGGCATCGCGAACACGCGCGGCCGCGACTTCTACGACATCCATGCGTTGATGCGCCTGAAGTCGAAAGGCATCGACCGGAGATCGCTTCACGAGGCCATCGCCGCCACGGCATCCAGGCGTGGGTCGGTCGGCAGGATGGCCGATTACGCAGTCGTTCTCGAAGAGGTCAGGGAATCCAGCATCATGCAGGGCATCTGGGCTTCTTACGTCGCCGGGTCGCCTTATGCGACGGGGCTCGACTTCGAGGACGTCGTCGACTCAGCCCTCGAGCTCGCGAGACTTGCTGAGCTAGGCGGCCTAGAGCAGGAAAAGAGAAATCAAAGGGCGAATTTACCGCGAGGAGCAAAATGTCCCAGATAAACCAGATCCAGGAAGAGCTGAGGCAGATCGAAGGCGGGCGATTTCAAACGCTGGCGAATCAGTATCTATATAGGAGGTATTCGCTTAACAACATTATTGAATTAGGATCCCAATGCGGCGCGGATAAAACTACGACCGGAGTGCCGGACATGTACTCTGTGGAAGAGAATGGACACTACCTCTTCGCGGCATACACAACCTCTAAATCCGACATCCGCGATAAGCTGCTAAATGATGCTAAAGACTGTCTCGACAAGAGCAAAACCAGCATCGATCCGCAACTCATAGATCGAATCGTCCTGTGTCATACGACTCCTCGTCTTTCTCCTTCAATAGCCGCGGAAGTTTATGCTGTCGACTCGCGGGTAGAGATAATCGGGCCAGAGACAATTGCGAGCGACCTTGATGGAAAATACCCTGCGCTAGCGCATGCGGTATTGGGCGTTCCGCTCGGAAAGGGGTCGTTCATCTCCCCAGACCGCTTCATCGAGCGCAACTCGAACGCTCGTTTCCGGACCGATCTGTCAAAGCCTCTTGTACACAGGGAATCCGAGCTTGCGGACCTCATCGAATCAATAGAGCAAAACAGGGCAGTGGTGATTCAAGGGCGGTCCGGATCAGGGAAAACCAAGATAGCTCTTGACGCATGCCTCTCGTTCATCGAAAAACATCGCTGGGACTTCCTCATCCTAGACTCTAGGTATTCGGCAAATCTCGACGAAGACATCGAGCTTATTCTATCGGAGTCGGAAAACGTCATCATTCTCGCCGACGACGCTAATGGCAACCTGTCCCTTGAGCATCTGCTTGGCGTTTGCTCGGAGAACGGCAAGCTGAAAATCGTCTTCACATGCAGAAAGATGTACTGGAGCGAACTGGCCGCGAGAATCAACGCCTGTCTGAGATACAAGGAAATTGAGCTGGCTCCCCTAGCTGCGGAGAACATCGATACGATACTCGAGACCGAATACGGCATAAAGAACCGTGCACTCAGAGGAAGAATTGCTACAATCGCCAAAGGAAACCTGCGGATAGCTATTATGGCAGCGACCTCAATCGCAGACGGCGATTTCGAAGCTATTCGAGAGCCTTACGATCTCCTGAAGATCTATATGGATTCCGCCCTAGCTAGCTACTCAATCAGAGAGAAGCGCATCGCTGAAATCCTCGCAATCTATGACTACTGCGACCTTGTCGAAGACGACCCTTGTTACGATGAATTACTGAGATCGGGATATGACAGCGCCGAAATCAGAGACTTCGCATCCAAGTTAAACGATTGGGAAATTGTTACGACCCTTACCTCCGCCGATGGCGTGCTAGCCATAAGGATGGAAGAGCAGAATCTTCGCGACTTCTTGATATGCCGCCACTTCGCAAAAGAAAGGAACGGCAGTTTTGCGGACTTCATTCTGCATACCGCAGGAATGCCCAACCCGCCGTATCTCAAAGCCGCCAAGTCAATGGCCGAAGTATGTGGGAGCGAAAGCGTAAACGAATACATCCGCAAAGAATGCGAGAAGGTCTGGGACGGCCTAAAGAGTCGGGATGCGCGAATTGCCGACCAGTTCATTACTGCGTTTCATCAATTCCTTCCCATGCAGGCACTTGTATTCGCCTCCGACCGCATTGAAAAATCCACGAGTGCTGACGTGTCGGAAGAGATTCTCGGGACGAATTCGACATCGAACGGATCTGTGCCCCTGCATATTTCCGTATCCCTGATGAACTCGAGCGAGTATTCGCAAATTGCCCTCGAGCTGTTCGTGGAATGCATCGAAAAAGGTACTGAACAGGCATCTCAATACAAATGGGCATGCGGGTCAGACGGCGCCTTCGCTTACGATTTCGATAGCACGGGGTTCGATTTGGAACACAACAAACTCGATGCCCTCGTTCAAAAATATCAGCAATCGCATTCCCGCAATATTGCAGCATGCCTGATCGTCTTGACGAGTTCATACCTTTCTTCAAGGGCCCAACATGTTCGGCAAAACGGCTTAACGTACACATTCAATACCCTGACTTACAATTTCACATCGAAGCTGGCTGAGCTCCACGCCCATTGCTTCCGGGCGCTCTCCGTGCTAACCGAAACCGAATTCGGCAAGCGAGTTAAATCCGCCTTTCGGCAGCACTTCTCGTTTTATGGCAAAGAGCCTGAAGCGGAGCACGCAGAGAATATGCATTCAGTGCTCTCGAGGATCGAGGAGCTATTCCCCAAATACATAAGCGAAGACTCGACGATCAATCTCTCATGCAGCTTAAGCATCAACCAGATTTACGAAACATGCGCGCAGAACCCCCCCCTCTGAGCCTCGAGGGGTTCTGCCAGAGCACATTCGACACGCTTGGCTTGGAGAACTCCGAGTCTCCCGTAGGGAAGGAGCCGAGGGTGTCTGCGGAAGATTTGCCGCTAGAGCGACTGACCGAAGCCTTGGGAAAGTTAGCTGAAGATTATGAGATTTCCGGTAAAGAGTGGGAATCGGGCAGGGCTATCGCAAAAGTCCTTCTGGAAATCGCCAAAAGAATCCCAGATGCCGCCTCGAGCATAATCGCGCGCCATATTGCATCGTCGCCCTCGACGATCCCCATCCCGTACGAAGCGCTTGATCATCTTGCTGAAACCATACGCAGGAAGATCCTTAGAAATGAGTTGGGCGCGGTGATCGACGTGAGTGACCATCCGGCCCTGTTTGACCATCTTGATTTGCTGGCAATTAAGAACGGGGCCGACAAACAGGAGCTCGATGAGATCCTCGCAAGGCTCGATGACGGCAGAACGCATCTCCGCTTGAAAGATCTGGAGATAGTCGAACCAAAGCATCCTGGCTATATCCTCAAATATGCTTCCAGGTTTTCCGAGCATGCACATAATGATGAGGTTTGGCGGTTTTTCGGCAACTGCGGAGACGAAAAGCGAGTCTCCGCTCTAGGTTCGTACTTCGAATCCAATCCCTCACCGGCTGTCAATCTATATTGTCTCGCGCTTGAAGGATACCCTCATTTCGACTACGACCTCGCTTTCCTGCGCTGCCTCTTACGCCTTGAAAATTCAATGGTCGACCGTTTTTTGGAGTACGCCTCCAACCTCGACTACCATCAAAGGCACGATCTCCTGCGAAGAGTCAGCTCGTTTTGGACCGACCAGGACGATCACGCTTGGAATCTGCTGAAAACATTGATCGATGAAGCGCTGAGCGAACCACTCGGCAGGTTTGAAATAGCCGCTTTGTTTCCCGTTCGTGACGCAAATGCGCTCTCGAGCGATATTTTCTGGAACCGCCTGGAACATCTCGTCCGCGAAAGGATCGCCGACGCAAATAGTCTCTATAGAATTAGCTGGGCCTTGTCCGACTGCAATGACGAAGCGAGGGTCAGGGCTATCACCCTCATTCTGACGCTCGACAAAAACGGGATATCGATCAACCATTTGGAGCTCCGTCGATCTTCAATGAGCGGGTCCCCTGGAAAAGGCTTTATTCCAGCAGAGCTCAAGGAGATCGAGGCGATTGACTCGATCGCTACCCAGCTGCCCGCAGGTGTTGCATATCTGAAACACAGAGAATGGCTGTCAAAAGTGAGGTCATCGATTGAAAGCGACATCGAAAACGAAAAGTGGAGGCTATTCCACGGTAGGCAGTAATCGGCTTTGACACCTAGCATCAGAAAAGGCCCCAGGCGCTCCTGCCTAAACTCCACCCCGTTTCCCACTGGGACAGATATCGAAACTCAACCTGGTCGAGTTTCGCTTGAGTTTCGGCATTTGTCCCAGTGCTGTCCCACCACCGTCCCGCAGCATGTCGCAGCGAACCGCCATGTTCGGATGACTGTGAACGAGAAAAAATAGGTGCATTGGGTAGAAAACGCAGTGTATTGAGTGGGAATAGTAAATAGCCCTTTGCGAGGGAGGTCGGAAACGGCCTCCCTCGTTTTTTATTTGCCTGCCATGGGCGCGTGTGCGCTGTGGTGTATGTGGTACATACAAGCCTGTCGTTCAATCTCTCAAGCTGTTTAGCTGGGATGATTGTTTGCTGGTACGTTTTAAAGTGCTTTCAATTACCGAAGCAACGCCATCACTTTATTTCTAATTAATGCTGGCCAGCAGATTGCTTTCGCCCGCAAGAGGTCGCTCGGACTGGTACTCAAAATGTACTCACGACGTTTTGAGTATCGATTTGCTGGTACTCACAGACGATAAAAATGGGTGCCAACCTCGATATATTCGTTATCCCCTTCGAATCGTCAACGAATACTAAAAAGTGATTGAGTGCTACATAGCTCAAATTAGTCTACGTAATTACGCAATTACGTATTCTGCCGTAAAATGATTTCGGTCAATTAAGGAACGTAGAACAGGTCAATTCGGAGGGGCGACCATGGAGGAAGATCAGGCTGTTCATGCCGAAAAGGAGCTGGATAAGTTCACGCTCTCGATAACCCGTGAGGATAAGCGGGCTCTTAAGTCCTATGCCGCGCGCCAGGATAAGACGGTGGCTAAAGTCCTGCGCGAATGGATTGACGAGAAGTGTAAGGGGGAGAAGTGATGTCTCAGACGACGCAAGCAGTCGTTCAGAACCTTGTTGATCGCGCTGTCAAGCTGGGCGATCGTCAGCTCGCTGCCGACATCCGCGCCTTTGCGGCGCAGCGCCAGTTTGGGCTTGTATTTGAACACAACCGCCCAGAGCGACTTCGCCTTTATGGCAAACCCATCATGGAGGGCGATGTCGTACAGGTGCTTCCCGAGCGTGGTAAAAAAGAGGATTCTAGCTCCCAACTGCTATGGTTGGTAAATGCCGTTCGGGGGGGGGGTTGCTGATCTAAAGCCATATCAATCGCCCTCATATGACGAAAACGAATGTGAGCCCCGCTCCGTTGCTGTCGACGATGTCGTGCCTGTTGCTGAATATGACCAGCCGATTTATGCTGGCCTCAAAGAGACTGGGCGTGTCGAGCGCGCTGGCGATAAGCCCTATCAAGTAGTCATCAACGGCGAAAACTACCATGCTCTTGAAACCTTGGCCTTTGCCTATGCAGGCAAAGTGGACTGCATATATATTGACCCACCCTATAACACCGGTGCCCGCGACTGGAAATATAACAACGATTACGTCGACGGCTCCGACGCCTATCGTCACTCCAAATGGCTCGCCTTCATGGAGCGCCGCCTCAAACTCGCCAGACAACTGCTCAACCCCAACGATTCCGTACTCATCGTGACGATCGACGAGAAGGAGTACCTGAGGCTGGGGATGTTGTTGGAGAGCGTGTTCAACGGCGCAAAAATACAAATGGTGACATCTGTAATTAACCCTAAGGGCAATCGTCGGGATAACGAGTTTTCGCGTTGCGAGGAGTATTTATTCTTTGTGCTTATTGGGGGCGCTTCCGTTGGGAGCATTGGCAACACAATGCTGAAACAGGAAGAGAAGAAGGCGAAGCCAATCCGTTGGAAGGGCCTGCTGCGTAGCGCAAGCAACAACGGAAGAAGAACCGCTCGGCCAAATCTATTTTATCCGCTTGTTTTCTCTGCCGAAGACGGCTCCTATATTAGGTGCGGAGATTCACTTCCCGTAGATTACAATCGCAACTCTTATCTAACTAATGATAGTGAAGTTGTCGTATGGCCAATCGGCGAAGGGGGACAAGAGCTCACCTGGTCTCTTAAACCCGATACATTTCGCGCCTATCAGTCAGAAGGCTACATAAAATTCGGGCCATGGGATGGCATTAAACGTGTTCCATATCATCTTACTTCTGGTCAAGTTAAGGATGTTCAGTCTGGAAAGCTGGCTGTTCGCGGATATGATGCCGATGGAGCTGTTGTCCTGGAGCAACAAGGCGAAGCAAACGTTCGTCCAATGACCGTATGGAACCAAAAATCGCATTCAGCTAGCGAGTCAGGGACAGGAATATTGAAGTGCTTGCTCCCGAACAGGCGCTTCCCATTCCCAAAGTCCCTCTATGCCGTCGAAGACACCATTCGCTTTTTCGTCGCCGACAAGCCCGACGCCCTTGTAGTCGATTTCTTCTCAGGATCGGGCACCACGGCACATGCCGTCATGCGCTTGAACCATCAGGATGGCGGGCGCAGGCGCTCCATCAGCGTAACGAATAACGAGGTCTCCGAGGACGAATCCAAAAAGCTCACCAAGCGCGGTCTTCGCCAGGGCGACCCCGAATGGGAGGCGCTGGGCATCTGCCAGTACGTTACCAAACCACGCGTCACGGCGGCCATCACGGGCAAGACGCCCGAGGGCGATTCCATCAAGGGTGACTACAAGTTCACCGACGAGTTCCCCATGGCCGACGGCTTCGAGGAAAACGCCGTCTTCTTTGACCTTACCTACGAAGACCCGGACGCCGTCGAGCTGGGCGTGGCCTTCGAGGAGATCGCGCCCCTGCTCTGGCTGCGCGCTGGTTCGCGTGGCAGCATCATCAAGCACGAGCAGCCGGGCTTTGCCATGGCCGACGCCTACGCCGTCCTCTTCGACTTTGCTTCGGTCGGCGCTTTCATAGACGCCGTCAAGCAGAATGCCAGCATAGGGTGCGCCTATGTGATCACGGACGACACGGCTCGATACGCCTCCGTCAAGGCACAACTGCCTGGGCTCGACGTCGTCCGCCTGTACGAGAACTACCTGCAATCGTTCAAGATTGCCGCCGAGGATGCGGTGAGGTAAACATGAGAGTCGAACTTAAGGATTTCCAAGCCGGTGCGGTCGCGACCCTGGCGAACAAGTTGCAGTCGATGTGCCGACGCTACGAGCAGGACGGCGAGCTGTCCTCGATATGCCTCGCATCTCCCACGGGGTCGGGCAAAACGGTCATGTGCGCAGCGACGATCGAAGCGCTCTTCTTCGGAGACGACGATCTGAGCCTCATGCCCGACGAGAATGCCGTCGTTCTTTGGCTCTCGGATTCCCCGAGCCTGAACGAGCAGACGAGCGTGCGTTTCTCAAACGTGGCGGACAAGCTGGCAGACAGCATCCTTGACAGGCGCCACCTGGTCACAATTACCAACGACTTCGGAGCCGCGCACGACATTCTCGAGCCGCGCCACGTCTATTTCCTCAGCAAGGACCTACTCAGTAAGAACGGCCTGCTCACCAAGGGTAGTGAGGCCAACTCCGGCCGCGTGTTCTGGGACATCCTTGACCGCACCATCAGGGACCCGGAGCGTAACCTCTATCTGTTCATCGACGAGGCACACCGCGGCTTGGGGGCCAATGCCTCGAGCGAGCGCGGCACCGTGACGATCTACGCCAGCCTCATTGATGGGCTCGACGGCCGTGCAGCGATGCCCATCGTCGTCGGGGTCTCTGCCACGCCGCAGAGGTTCGAGGCGGCCATGGACCAGCGCGCCGATCGCGTACGTATGCCAAAGGTCGCTGTGACCCCTCGCGAGGTCCAGGAGTCAGGTCTGCTCAAGGACATCATCGAGTTGCGCGTGCCAGAGAAGGACGACCCGGTCGAGCACCAGTATCTCACTATGGCGTGCGAGCGCTATGCCCTGACTTGCCGAGAATGGGGCGAGTACTGTGCCCGTGAGGGCGAGAGCCCCGTCAACCCGCTGCTGCTCATCCAAGCGGCGGACAACGTGAGCAACTCGGCCCTGGCTGAGATGTGCGACCAGATCACGGGCCTGGTCCCCGGCCTTTCCGAGGCGATGTCGTTCGCCAACGTCTTCGGCGAGCATAAGGACATCGCGGCGGGAAAATACCTTATTCCCTATGTCGAACCCGAGTTCGTTCAGGACACCTCGCGCATTCGCGTGCTCTTCGCCAAGGAGGCTGTCTCCAACGGATGGGACTGCCCGCGAGCGGAGGTCATCTTCTCGCAGCGCAGGCGTTCGGACTCGACCTATATCGCACAGCTCGTGGGACGTATGGTACGCACTCCACTTGCGCGGCGCATCGAATCCGATGATCTTTTGAACTCCGTCGCCTGCTACCTGCCCCAGTTCAATCCCGAGAGCACTCAGGACGTGGTCGACTACCTCATGGGCCGCAAGGACGACATGGGCGAGAGCTCCATCGGCAAGCAGAACATCGTTCTCAACCCCGTGACTATCACGGCGGCTGCGCCCAAGTCCGAAGCCGACTACCAACAGGAGCTCAAGGCGTACGAGGAGAACGAGAAAGCCATCGAGGCGGCGCGGCAGGCACAACCCGGCTACCAGGCGCCGCTTGCCGGCATCGCGATTCAGGAGCCGTTGGACATGCAGGGAGCGCAGCCCTCGCTTGCCTCGGCGGTCAGGCCCGTCGACGTCCCGGCGCCAGAAGCGGAGCTGGCGCCTCAGCCCGCAACGGGCAACTACGTTGCAGCGTCTGCCCCGCAGCAACCTGCGACACCTGAGCCAAGTTCCGCACAGACCGAGCCGACCCAGCCCGCCTCGGTCGTAATACCCGTGCCCATGGCAAAGCCCAAGCCGCCCACCAAGCGCGAGCAGTCTTTCACGCATCAGGAGTGGCAGGGCATCCGCACAGCCTTCGATTCCATCCCCGTGCAGCGCATTCCGAAAAAGGCCAGGAACGAATTCCAGAGCCTGGTTAAGACGGCGACTCTGCTTGTCGAGACTGGCCTCGATGTCAATGCCGCGGCCGACGTGAAAAAACAGTTCGTTCAGAAGCTCAAGGGATACATCGTTGCTAACGAGGACGAGTACCGCGAAGCCAAACACGACGTAGAGGTTGCCGAGACCGTCAAGATCACGCTCGACAAGCTCAACGAGACCGAGGACCAGGAGCAGGAGGAGGCCCGCACGGACGCCGAAGGCCTCAGAAAGGCCGCCCGCGACGCCGACATGCATTTCACTAAGGAGTTTGCGAATGAGTATCGTCGCGCCAACTTCAAGGAGCTTGGGCGGCCCGAGTGCGACCTGCGCCTTGCCGCAGCGGTGCGCACGCAGGCCATCGTCGATGCGCTCGAGGGCTGGGCGGCTCAATGCCGAAAGGAATACTTCGATAAGGTCGATGGATCTGGCGATTATGACTACCTTAACGACGCGGCAAAGCAGCGCTACGACGAGCTGGCCCGTGAAACCGAGGGCAAGCGCCTCACAAAGATAGAGTGGCCCACGTCTGCTAGCACGTCGGACGACTTCGCTAAGTATCCGTGCCATATTGTGCAGAAAGAGGACGGCCTCTGCCCGCTCGACCTGAACCCGGCGGAAGACTATATCGTTAGGAACGAATTGGCAAAGAATCGTACGGTTGCCTTCTATCGCAATCCGTCGGGCAGCATGTCTGCTAAGGCGTTTTCGATTCCGTACATGTCTTCGGTGGGACGCAAGGCCCTGCATCCAGACTTCCTCTTCTTCGTGAAGGATGCAGCGGGCGTCATCAGGCCGTCCATCGTTGACCCTCATGGCGAGTTCCTCGGCGACACGCTAGCAAAGCTTAGGGGCTATGTGACCTATCTGCGCGATTATCCCGATGTGTTCAAGCAGGTACTCTTCGTCGGGGATATGGGCGAGGGCGTGTACAAGGTGCTCAACCTCTTGCGATCCGATGTGCAGGATGCCGTGATGGGCTACAGCGATGTCGACTGTAAGGCGCTCTTCTACGGCTCCTTCGCAAACGACTATCACTAGGATTGTCGGGATTTGCCCGGCGGGCGTCTCGGATCATATGCCAGAACCGAATTAGTAAGGCTCGTTAAGGCGGCCGTCCGTTAGGGGCGGCCGCCCCTCTTCAGTCTTGACCCATGATTTCCAGTGTTTCGGTGGCATTCGCCGGTCATGAACTCGTATCCGTTGCGTGGGTGGCACCTTCGCTACGCCGCGTCAAGGGGCCCATGAGACCCCGCACAAACCTCCGCTTCGCTCCGGTTGGTGGAGGTCGTCATGGACTCCCTTGACCCGTCGTCGCTCCGGCGCGGCGTCGCCATTCGGCTTTGCCCGCAAGGGCGAGATGTTCAGGGCAGCGTGCCCGGAAACGGAGGAAGACATGCAGGAGCTGATGACGAGGGAGATTGCAGAGGAGCTGCCGAGGCTCTATGAGCAAGACTGCGCGGAAGACCTCACGGTATACGTCCACTACTTCTCGTGCGTGAACGGATGGGACTGGTGGCTGCTCAAGTTCGATGGGACGGACGAGGCGTTCAGCCTCGTCGAAGGCTATGACGACGAGCTCGGCTAATTCAGCATCAAGGAGATGGAGGAGCTGAACCGCCAAATGGGGTTCGCCGCCGTCGAGCGCGACGAGCACTTCGAGCCGAAGCCGCTTAGCGCCGTCAGGGGGAGGTAGCTCCATGGAGATGAACGAGTTTGACGCCGTGGGCAGATTCGGCAAGTCCCCGGGGCACGGCCCACTTGCTTAAACTGCTCAATTTTTCGTGCTCACGGTGCTTATTTCCCAGTGATCACTCGGACCACTTTTTAGTGAACATCAACAAACATCCGTGCAGCGGCGGACGAGATGGCGACTCGCATCGCCGACATGCTCATGCACATGGGCGGCGACTAGCCAGGGCGATCCCCGCAAAGGGCATTATTATCCGGGAAGCGTTTGGTTGCGAGCCACGCCGGTGTGAGGGCCTGAGTCGTCAGGCCCCGCTCAAGGGGATCGCGATGGTGGCCACCGCGCCGCCCAAGGGGCTGTTGGCGAGCGAGACAGAGCCCCCGTGGGCGCGCGCGGCCTCGGAGGCGGCGTGGAGGCCGAGCCCGTAGTGGCGGCCCCCGTCGCGCGAGGAGCGGGAGGAGTCGTCCGTGAAGAGGCGCTCGCAGCCGCGCTCGAGGGCGGCGGGAGAGAAGCCCAGGCCGTCGTCGGCGACCTCGATGACGAGGCTCCCGCCCGCGACGTCGCAGGAGACCGCCACGCGCGAGCGCGCGTGCTCGGCGGCGTTGGCCACGAGGTTCGCGGCGGCCCGCGCCAGGGCGGCTCGGTCGAGCGGGGCCTCGGGCGCGCCCGCGACGGCGGGGCCCGTGGCCGCGTCGAGCGCCACGCCGCGCGCCCGGGCGACCTGAGCGGCCTCGGCGACAACCTGCTCGCAGAGCTCGGCCGGCCGCAGGGGAGCCCTATCCACCCCGCCGGACCCGCGCGAGGCCTCGATGAGCAGGCGCACGTAGCCGTCGAGCCTTTCGACACCGCCGGCTATGTCGCGCGCGGCGGCCGAGAGGTCGCTGTCATTCTCGTCTTCCAGCTCCTCCGCCACGAAGTCGGCGTTGGCGCGCAGCACGGTGAGCGGCGTCTTGAGGTCGTGGGCGAGCGACGCCACCTGCTCGCGCTGCTCGCGCTCCGCGGCCCAGCGGGCCTCGAGCGACTCGGCGAGGGAGGCCCGCATGGCGTCCATCGCGGCGAGGACGTCGTTCACCTCGCGCACGTTGGTGCTGCCGACCGCGAAGTCGAGCTCCCCCGCGCCGACGCGCCCCGCCGCCTCCGCGAGCGGCGCCATCTTGCGCGAGATCACGCGGCTCGCGCGGCGCGCCACGAGCGCGAGCGCGAGCGCGCTTCCCACAGCGGCGCCGACGAGCATGAGGTTCTGCGGGTTGGGAAGCAGGCCGGCGAGATCGCGCGAGACCCACTGCGGCAGGTACTCGCTGACGAGTGCGCAGGCCCCGCCGCCCTCGAGCGGGAACGCGGCGTAGGTGAGGCCCGAGCCCCCGCCCGTGATCTCGACGGTGCCGGGCGCGGCGTCGAGGACCGCATCCGCCTCCTGCTGGGCGTGGTCCAGCCGTGCGCCCTCGAGGTCCGTCTCGCTCACCTCCCCGCTCTCGTCCACGACGGTGTAGCGGTAGACCGTGGGTATGTCCTCCGGCCCGAGGCCTTCCTCTGCGGCCAGCAGGGCAGCGACCTCGCGCGCGTTGGCCGGCCCCCAGCTCGCCTCGTAGACCCATCCCATGTTGATCGCCGCGGAGAGCACCATGAGCGAGGCGAGCCACGCCGTGGCGACCGCCGCGAACGCGTAGGCGAAGTAGCGCGCGATGACGAAGGAGAGCGGCATGCCCCCGCGCCCCCGCGCCCCGGTCCTCAGAGCTGCCACTTGTACCCCATCCCCCAGACGGTCGCGATCGGGTCGGCGCCGGCCTCGGAGAGCTTCCTCCGGGCGCGGCTGACCTGCATGGATATGGCCGCGTCGTCGGCGTCGCTGCCCCAGCCGAGCACCGCCTCGCGGATCTGCGCGCGGCTCATGACCTGCCCGGGGTGGCGCGCGAGGTACTCGCAGATGGCGTACTCGGTGGGAGTGAGCGGCACGGTCTCGCCGCCCACGGCGAGGTCGCGCGCCCCGAGGTCGATCCGCACCTCCCCGAAGGAGAGGGCGTGCGAGCGCGGCCTGCGCTCCCGGCGCAGGTGGGCAGCGACCTTGGCGCGCAGCTCCGCGGCCCCGAAGGGCTTGCGGACGTAGTCGTCGGCGCCCAGGCCGTAGCCGGCCACGGCGTCCTCCTCGGCCACGCGCGCGGTCAGGAAGATGATGGGCCCGTCGAAGTCCGGGCGGATCCTCCGCACGAGCTCGAAGCCGTCGAGCTCCGGCATCATGACGTCGCAGAGCACGAGGTCGAAGCGCGAGAGGTCCGTCCCCGGGACCACCGTCGGGTCCACGGCCCTGACGACCTCGTGGCCGTCGCGGCCGAGCACGCGCGCGAGCGCGTCGAGGATCGCGCGCTCGTCGTCCACCGCCAGTATCCTCGCCATGTTCGACCTCCTGAAACTCTCGTCGGAATTGTACTAGCGCCGCACTCAGCGGTCCAGAGCCCTGCGCGCAGCCGCGGGCGCCTCGGCCGCTTCGCACGCGCGGTAGCGCACGCCCGAGCCGCCGCGCGCCTCGATCCCGAGCCAGCCCTCGCCGTCCGACTCCCGCCCGAAGAAGATGAGCTGGAGCTCTCGGACATTGCCCCTGTCGTCCGCAGCGTCCACCAGGTAGACATAGTTTGTCCCCGCCCGGTGGCGTCGGCGTAGGAGCTCGCGTGGCTGCCGGGCTCGGGCGCGGGCGCCCACATGGCGACCTCCGGGTTGGGCAGCACGCGGTCGGCGACCGAGCGCAGGGCGGGGCCCCAGCCGGCGTCGAGCAGGGCATCCCGGCCAGGACGAGCGCTGCGGAGAGGAGGACGAGCATGGCGGCGAGCGGCCTCCTACGCATCTGCCCTCCCGTCCTCGAAGCGGCAGAACCAGGCGAGAAGGACGGCGTCGGCTGCCAGTGTGAGCACGAGGCCAGCGAGCGCAGTCGTGAGGAGAGGGCCCGCCGCGCGTGCGGCGTCGATGAAGGCCTCCACCCCGAGCGACCCCAGGCGCGCGGGCCAGGCGAGCGGCACCCAGCTCAGGGGCGTCGCCAGGGCACCGGTGAGCTCGCCGGTCATGAGGCCGTGCGCAAGTCCGCCCACCGAGAAGAACGCGAGGAACATCCCCGCCGCGCCGGCGCCGATGGCGGCGTTGCGGCCGAGGCGCAGGGCCACGCCGAGCCCCAGCGCGTAGAGGGGCAGGCTGCCCAGCACGATGCCCGCCCAGGCGGCCGCAAGCGGAGCGGGCCCGAGCGGCAGGCGCCCGGCGACGGCGAGCACGGCCCCGAAC
>CALJCO010000141.1 GCA_938023905.1 uncultured Collinsella sp.
CTGGTAAAAAGAGTGGCAACGCCGATGATTCCGTCAACGAAAGCGAGAACCCGTCAGCGCGAGCAAGGTGACTTGAAAGCCGAGGGCATTGACCTTATGGTCATGCCCGAAGGCTTGAAAGGCAGATTGCCGCGCTGACGGGTTCGCAGCGTCAACAAAGTGCCAAGTGGGCCTGTAAGCCGGGTTCTGTCGTGAACGGTCATTTATCTTGTCTGCACGTTACCGTGCAGCTCCACGCACGCTACCCGAACGCGGACCGGGCCGGCCCATAGCGTTCCTATTCGCGCTTGCTCCGGATGGGGCTTGCCAAGCCGCCGTGTTGCCACGACGCTGGTGGTCTCTTACACCACCGTTTCAGCTTTTCCCTTTACGCCTTGCGGCGCAGGTGGGAGTCTTCTTTTCTGCGGCGCTTTCCGTCGGATCACTCCGCCCGGCCGTTAGCCGGCATCCCGCCCTCTGGAGCCCGGACTTTCCTCACGCGTGCCGCAAGCAGCACATCGCGCGACCGTCTGGCCCACTCAGCAGTGCAAGAGTGTAGCACACCGTTGCCGCAGGCAATGGCACAACACAAGCGTTCGACACGATAAACCAAGAAGCGCCCATGCAGTACAATAGGGTCGTCGATGGGCAACGTCGTCAGTCGAGACGCGACCGCGCTCCGCACCCCTCCGTCTACTCGGTGTGTTCCCGCCTCCTCCCCGAGGCGGGATGTCGGCATTTTTCATGCACCGACAACCCAATAGCCTGTGGACAGCCCGGACATCATTGCGCACGAGCAGCATCGCGCGCATCAGCAGCAAATGCAAAAAGGGACCCGTCCATTACGGACGGATCCCTTAAAACAAGTGATCGTCAAACCGATTTACTCGGCGTCGGTCTCCTCGTCCTTCTTCTCGGAAGGCAGCGGGGTAACCTCGATCTCGACGCCCAGAGTCTCAGCAGCGGACTTCATGGACAGGGAGATACGACGACGGTCGAGGTCGATCTCCATGACCTTGACCTGAACCTTGTCGCCCACGTGGGTGACCTGAGAAGGCTGATCAACGTGCTTGTTGGCCATCTCGGAAATGTGAACCAGGCCCTCGATGCCCTCGCCCAGGTCGACGAAAGCGCCGAACGGGACAAGCTTGGTCACAGTGCCCTCGACGATAGCGCCGACGGGGTACTTCTTGACCAGTGCGCGCCACGGGTCCTCGGTGGTCTGCTTGAGACCCAGGGAGATGCGCTCGCGATTGAGATCGACGTCGAGAACCTCGACCTCGACCTCCTGGCCGACCTTGACAACCTCGGAAGGATGGTTGACGTGGTTCCAGGAGAGCTCGGAGATGTGGATGAGGCCGTCGATACCGCCGAGGTCG
This sequence comes from uncultured Collinsella sp., assembly GCA_938023905.1. Taxonomy (GTDB): domain Bacteria; phylum Actinomycetota; class Coriobacteriia; order Coriobacteriales; family Coriobacteriaceae; genus Collinsella. The sequence goes on from CALJCO010000141.1 coordinate 1,359, forward strand.
ACGAAGGCGCCGAAGTCGACGATGGAGGAAACGGTGCCCTGGAGACGCATGCCAGACTTGAGCTTGGACAGGATCTCGGAGCGCTCGGCCTTACGGGACTCCTCGAGCACGACGCGACGGGAGAGGACGACGTTGTTGCGGTTGCGGTCCATCTCGATGACGCGAGCCTCGATGCGGGTGCCCATGTAGGAGGTGAGGTCCTTGACGCGACGGAGGTCGACGAGGGAAGCGGGCAGGAAGCCACGCAGGCCAATGTCGAGGATCAGGCCGCCCTTGACAACCTCGATAACCTCGCCCTCGACGTTCTCGCCGGAGTTGAACTTCTCCTCGATGCGGTTCCAAGCACGCTCGTACTCGGCACGCTTCTTGGACAGGACCAGACGACCGTCCTTGTCCTCCTTCTGGAGAACCAGAGCCTCGATGGGATCACCGAGTGCAACGATGTCTGCAGGGTTAGCGTCCTTGCGGATGGACAGCTCGCGGACCGGGATAACGCCCTCGGACTTGAATCCGATGTCAACGAGCACCTCGTCATGCTCGATCTTAACGACAGTGCCGTTAACGAGATCGCCCTCATCAAAGTCGGTAATCGTACCGTCGATGAGGTTGTTCATCTCCTCCTCATTGACATCGTCAAGAGAGAAAATGGACGAGTTCTGAATCTCACTCAAAGGTGGACCCCTTTCGAACTACGGGGCCCCGATTGCTAGGACCTACAGAAGGGTGCGACATGCACACAACGTTTAGGAACACTCGGGAGCCGACAGATACTAATGTGACGCTTATGCAATCACGTTCGTATAGGTTACGGGGAAATGGGTTCGATTTCAAGCGTGAACTGCGTTTTTTTACTCGTGTGGAGACTTTTTCGTAATCTTATGGACAGCTGTCTCCACAACTTGACGATAAGCAGTTTGCCCATACGCCTTTAGGGTAAAGTATCCGGAGCCAACGATTCTGGAACGATTTTTCGAGAAAGGTGCCCGCGTGCTCAAAGCAGTCGTTTTCGATATGGACGAGACGCTTCTTAGCATCAACCTCAACGCATTCATCCTTCGCTATTTTAAGGATGTCTCGTCGATGCTCGCGGATATCGGGCGACGCAGCCGTGGTGGCACGATGGCACGCCTGGGCACGATTCTGGTCGATCTCAACGCCAATCGTCGAAGCGGCACGGATAATCGCACCAATCTGGAGTTCTACCAAGAAGAGGTTGAGCGCCGGTGCGGCATTTGTCTCTCGGACCCACTTATCTACGAGGCGTTTACCTACTACGACCGCGAAGTCCTGCCGCACAAGAACGATGACATGATCAATGCGAAAGCCATGCCGGGTGCGCACGCCGCGCTTCAGGCGGTACAGGACACAGGGCTGCGCTGCGCGCTCTTCACCAACCCCAGCTTTCCTCAAGGCGCCATCGAGTGCCGCATGGGCTGGGGCGAGCTGACAGACGCGCCCTTCGAGCTCGTGACGCACATGGGCAACACCACGCGCTGCAAGCCCGATGCCACATACTATCTAGAGCAGCTGCAGGTCATGGGGCTCGAGCCGCATGAGGTTCTCATGGTGGGCAACGACCCCAAGCGCGACTTCCCCAGCCCCGCCTGCGGTATCCAAACCGCCTATGTGGGCCAAGGCAAACCAAGCCGAGCCACCTGGCGCGGCACCATGGAAGACTTCGCCCGCGATTTCAACGCCGTAGTAGAAGCCTTCTACGAACACCAAATAGCCGACGAACTGTCCTAACAGACTCGAGTCTTGCCGATCATAATGTTGAGGATTTCGACGTCGGTGTCCTTCATGCCCACACGGCCCACGTAGCCCATGCTGGCGATTGTCTGCTCGACGGTATCCTGAATGAGGCCCTCGCCGGCACGGAAGCCGCGGCCCTGCATAGCCATATCGTGACCCAGAATCGCAGCGTCCACGGCTGCCGAAATCTTAGCCGCGCAACTCGCCTTGGCGCCATCGCACACGATGCCGCCCACGTTGCCGAGCGTGTTCGAGACCGTCGCGCCAATCTGCTCGCGCGTGCCACCGCACAGCCAGGTAATCGCGGCACCGGCACCGCACGCGGCGCAAATAGCACCGCAAAACGCCGAGAGTGCACCAATATAACTTTTGATATGCACGGCGATAAGATCGGACAGCATCACGGCGCGCACCAGGCGATCGTGGTCGCAGCGCAGGTACTCGGCATACTCCATAACGGGCAGTGCGCAGGTAATGCCCTGGTTGCCCGAGCCGCACACAATGGCGACCGGCAGCGCGCAGCCGTTCATGCGGGCGTCGGACCCGGCGGCCGCACGGGCGCGGGCACGGCAGGCGACGTCATCGGCACGAGCACCCAGCAGCGTGCGGCCAACCTCGGCACCCCAAGCGTGCGCCAGGCCCTCGGCGCTGATCGCGCCGTTCAGCTCAATCTGACGCTCAACGACAGCGCGGGCACCATCGATATCGCCGTCCTCGATAAAGTCGATGATGGACTCAATCGACATGGGCGTGTCAGCGCTATCTGCCGCGCGCTCGGCCACAACGCGCTCGGCGCAGGCGGCACACTCCCCCGCCGACTTGCCGCACACCGGAATACCGTCGAGGGTATGGCACGTGACATTGGTGTGGTGGTCGGTAATCTCGACGACCGCGGTATGGCCCCCGGCCGTCGCAGTCACCTTGATGTAGAGGTTGGGCACACCCTCGACAAGCGACACATCGCAGTAGCCGGCGTCGGCGAGGAGCTCGGTCACGCGAGTACGATCTTCGTCGTCAACGCTCTCGAGCACCTCGAGAGCGCTCTTAGCGTCGCCGCCCACGGCACCCAGCACGGCTGCGGCTTCAATACCGTGCATACCGCCCGAGTTGGGCACGGTCACGCTCTTAACGTTCTTGATGATATTGCCCGAGCATGCAACATCCATATGATCGGGTTCGCAACCGAGCGTCTGACTCGCCAGCGCCGCTGCATAGGCAACGGCAATGGGCTCGGTGCAGCCGAGTGCACAGACAAGTTCGCGGTTCAAAACATCGCAAAACGCGGCATCGCGGATGGAATCGGTAGGCATAGGTATCTCCTGCTTGCATAACGGGCTAGGCTCTCAAAAAATGTTAGCTCCTTTATTTGATAACAATGCATCAAAAACCGCAACCATGGTTCCGGCGGACGGCGCTCAAGCGCAAACTGACGACATTCATTCACGAGAAGCCAGTCCTGTTGCCTGCTAAAGCGTTTGACTAAAAACGCTCGAGCGTTTACGCAAAAGTCGCGCTATCATGCAGTCGAACGCGGTAAACACCTTTAGCATTTGCGCCGCACAGACCAGAGAGGAACCATCCATGAAGATCGGTATCGGTAACGACCACGCCGCCGTCGAGCTCAAGAACATCATTTCCGAGCACCTGAAGGAGCGCGGCTGCGAGGTCGTGAACTTTGGCACCGACACCTCCGAGAGCTTTGACTACCCCATCGCCGGCTACAAGGTGGGTAAGGCCGTTGCCAACGGCGACGTCGACCTGGGCATCCTGATCTGCGGCACCGGCGTCGGTATCAGCCTGGCTGCTAACAAGGTAGAGGGCGTGCGCGCCGTCGTGTGCTCCGAGCCCTTCAGCGCCAAGCTCTCCCGTATGCACAACAACACCAACGTGCTCGCCTTTGGCGCCCGCGTCGTGGGCTCCGAGCTCGCCAAGATGATTGTCGACGAGTGGCTCGACGCCGAGTTTGAGGGCGGTCGTCACGAGCGTCGCGTTAACCTCCTCAACGAGATCGACCACACGCGCGGCCTCAAGGTCGTCGACGAGGCCTAAACCACTCAGTGCCACAAGCTAACAGCAGGGGCCCGCTCGGAACTCATGACCGAGCGGGCCCCTTCATAGATTATGGAATAAAAGGGCGCCGCGGATGGAGTTCCGCGGCGCCCAAGCCACACGCTAACAGCTTTAAGGAGTCAAAGCTGGTTTAGCCAAAGAAGCGCTTGATCTCGATCTCGGCGTTCTCCAGGCAGTCGGAGCCGTGGATCACATTGGCGTTGACATCGACGGCAAAGTCGCCGCGGATGGTACCAGGAGCAGCGTCAAGCGGATTAGTAGCGCCCATGAGGGTGCGCATCTTAGCAACAGCGGAGAGACCGGAAACGACCATCTTGACGACCGGACCGCTCGTCATAAAGTCACAGAGACCGCCAAAGAAGGGCTTGTCGGCCAGATGGGCGTAGTGCTCCTCTACGGTAGCGCGCTCGAGCGTGGTCATCTCCATGCGCTCGATGACAAGGCCGCTGCGCTCAATGCGAGCAACAATCTCGCCGATTTTGCGATCGCGCACCGCGTCGGGCTTAATCATGATGAAGGTCTTCTCGATAGCCATAAGGTAGCCTTTCAAGTAGGTTCGCGCGTGCCCAAGTCCCATTCCGGCACCCGCCTGGACTGCATCGTAACAGAGTTTTAGCTGCAGTTAAACAAAAAGCTGTTTCTTGAAACGCTACAATTTATTAAAGCGCTCCATATGTGTCACTTCTGTTTCGAAGCTCGATTAGAGTACCATCCGACTGCCCATCAACCGCATCGAGCAGAGCAGACGGTCGGTTGCCGCCCGCGAACGTACCCCCTTCACAACCTGCCCAAAGGTCCTACAGAACTTCTCGACAAGCCCCTCCCCCATAGCAACAAAATACGGACGCCCACATCAGCAGACGCCCGTAAAGCAAAAAACGATTCCTCAATAAATGGCAAAAACGGCTTCGGCCAAACCCTTACTTTACCCCGTGGCCCATCTCGACGACCTTGGTCAGCGATCCAAACACGCCCTCGTCGGTCACGAGCTGTGCCTCGGCGCGCTCAAGCTGCACGGCAACGGCAGCAGGGGCGGTACCACCCTCGGTCGTGCGCGCGGCGACAATCGACGGGATGTCGAGTGCCTCGGTAATGTCGCGCTCAAAGAGCGGACTTGCCTCCTGAAACACCTCAAACGGCAGGTCCTCAAGATTGCAGCCGCGCTTCTCACACATCAGGACAAGATGACCCACCACGGCATGTGCCTCGCGGAACGGCAGGCCGCGCTTTGCCAGGTAATCGGCAACATCAGTGGCTGCCAAGTGGCCCACACCACACTCGCGCGCCATGGCGTCCTCGTTGACAGTCCAGGTCGAGATCATGCCGGCCATAACCGACAGGCACTGCATGAGCGTATGGGCGGTATCGAGCGCACCCTCCTTGTCCTCCTGCAAGTCCTTGTTATAAGCAAGCGGCAGGCCCTTCATGGTCACGAGCAGCTGCACCAGGTTGCCGTACACGCGACCGCTCTTGCCGCGGATAAGCTCAGCAAAGTCGGGGTTCTTCTTCTGCGGCATGATAGACGAGCCGGTGGAATACGAGTCGGAAAGCGTGATAAAGCCAAATTCGGAGCTCGACCACAGCACGATCTCCTCGGAAAGACGCGACAGGTGCATGGCCATGACGGAGCCGGCGTAATGCAGATCGAGCAGGAAATCACGGTCGGAAACCGCATCGAGCGAGTTGGGAATCACACCCGCAAAGCCAAGCTCGGCAGCCGTCATCTGACGATCGAGCGGATAGCTCGTACCGGCAAGCGCGGCAGCACCCAACGGGCAGTTGTCGGCGGCATCAAAGGCGGCCTTCAGGCGCGTAAAGTCGCGCGCGAACATCCAGGAATACGCCAGCAGATGATGCGACAGCAGCACGGGCTGAGCGTGCTGCATGTGCGTGTAGCCCGGCAGAATCACCTTGTCGTACTTCTTGGCCGCATCCACCAGCACATGACGCAGCTCAAGATTGGCCTCCATGAGCTCCTTGGCCAGCGCCTTGACGCCCAGGCGTGTGTCGGTCGCCACCTGGTCGTTGCGCGAACGCCCGGTATGCAAGCGCTTACCGGCCTCGCCGATGCGACGCGTCAGCTCGCTCTCGATGGACATATGAATGTCCTCGTCGTTGATATCGAAGGTGAAGTTACCGGCATCGATATCCTGTTCGATTCCGGTCAGGCCCTTGGCAATCGCCTGCTCATCCTCGGCACTGATGATGCCCTGAGCCGCCAGCATCTTGGCATGCGCCTTAGAGCCGGCGATATCCTGCTTATAGAGATGTTTGTCGACCGGCAGCGACGCGCCAAACTCCTGCGTGACCTCGGCCACGCCCGCCTCAAAACGACCGCCCCAAAGAGCCATGGAACCGTCCCCTTTCTCCAAATACCAAAACAAGCGCCCAAAGCAATGCGCCCTGTCGCTAAAGCGATTTATCAACCGCTAGTTTTACACATTCCCCACCGTGCGCGGGGCCATGTAGCTAATTTGCAAAGAAGTGACGCGCCATGCACTTGGCGCCCAACGTCTCCCTCCGGATGTTGCCCTGCGAACCATCGATCCAGGCCTTCAGGCTCATGGGAACGTCCTCGACCTTTGCAGCATCGAACTCGGGCGCAAGGGCAAGTAAAGCATGCGCGATAGCATTGAGCATAATGGATACTCCTCATATATATAGGCACAGAGCCGCCAAATTGATAGAAAGAGCCCCGCCGGACAACCCCGGCGGGGCTCGGACTCAGCCGCAGATGAGGCATCATATATGCGGGCGGAACGTAGGGGCCACCGATGTTAAGAAGTGTCAGCAAGCATAACGAAAGGTAGGGACCCCGTGCGCCCGTTATGTATCACGCGGATGGGCCGCGCGGATACCAAGGAAGAGAAGCCTTAGGCCTGGGCTGCAGCGGAGCTGGGACCCTGGACCTTAGCCCACGTCTTGAGCGACAGCGTATCGATCTCGATAAAGCCGGCGCTGGCCTTCTCATCAAACGTGGTGTCGCGGTCGTAGGTGGCCAGGCCGTAATCGTAGAGGCTGAAGGGGCTCTTGCGGCCGACGACATGGCAGTTGCCCTTAAAGAACTTCAGACGGACGGTGCCGGTCACGAACTTCTGGGTGTCGGCCATAAAGGCATCGAGCGCGTTTTTGAGCGGGCTGTACCACTGGCCGTTATACACGGCGGTGGCCCAATCCTGCTCAAGCTTAATCTTCTCCTTGAGCAGGTCGCCCTCAACGCAAATGTCCTCGAGCGCCTTGTGGGCGGTGATAAGCGTCAGGGCGCCGGGGACCTCATAGCACTCGCGGCTCTTGAGGCCCACCAGACGGTCCTCGACCAGGTCCAGGCGACCAAAGCCATTGTCGCCGGAAATCTTGTTGAGAGCGATGACGATCTCGGAGAGCTTCATCTTCTTGCCGTCGACGGCGACGGGCTTGCCCGCCTCAAACTCAATCTCGGTGTAGGTCGGGGCGTCGGGCGTATCCTCGGGGTTCTTGGTCATAACCCAGGCGTCGTCGAGCGGCTCGTTCCAGGGATCCTCCAGGTGGCCGCACTCAATGGCGCGACCCCACAGGTTGTCGTCGATGGAATAGGGGTTGTCGTTGGTACCCTCGGGAACCGGCACGTTGTGGGCGTGGGCGTAGGCGACCTCGTCCGGACGGCACTTCAGATCCCACTCGCGAACCGGGGCGATAACCTTGAGCTCGGGGTCGAGCGCCTTGACGGCAGCCTCAAAACGGACCTGGTCGTTACCTTTGCCGGTGCAGCCGTGGGCGACGTAGGTCGCGCCAAACTCGTGAGCAACCTCGACGAGCTTCTTGGCGAGCAGCGGGCGGGACAGGGCGGAGAGCAGCGGGTACTTGTTCTCGTACATGGAGTTGGCCGCGATGGCCTTGGTCAGGAACTCATCGGAGAACTCGTCGCGCAAGTCGAGCACCTGACAATCCAGAACGCCCAGGTCGAGCGCCTTCTGCTTCTTGGCATCCAGGCCGGTCTCCTCCTGGCCCACGTTACCGCAGACGCAAACGACATCAAGATTCTTCTCGTCCTGAAGCCACTTGACACATACGGATGTATCAAGACCACCGGAATATGCGAGAACGACTTTTTCCTTGCTCATGGCTGTTTCCTTTCGCCCTTGGTAGCTAGTTAGAACATCGGTCAGTTGCAAGTCATTTCGAGGTCAAAAACCGTGCAATATCAGGTTAAATAGCAAAAATCAGCACATACATGCCCTAGAAACATGCAGCAATGTCGTGCTAAAACCCAACGACCTCAAAATGACTCTGTTGGGGCATTTAGCCCCATGCGGACAGAGACGATTGTTATCGTCGTCGGGAAATTGCGCGCTGGCGTCGGATGGCATTGTCTGCAGTAGTGATAATCTTTACGAACTGCATCTGCCTCTCCTTTCACCTATCGCCGGGCGCAATTCTAATATCGTAAACGGTACCTTTTCCTCGGTAAGCGGTTGTTTTTCCGTCTCCGTTTTCGATGGTCGCTATATTACGCTAAAGTGCCTGCTGTACAAGCGACAAATTCAAATTTCTGAAAAGTTTTTTCATTACTTTGTGAATGATGATGCAAATATGCGCCAATCCTGCGAAAATACGCCCGACTATCAAGTAGAGGGTCAATCACCCGAAACATTCTGGAAACCGAAAGGCGCGTTTTATGCAGACTTACGAATCAGACGCCAACATCGGCAACATTAAGATTCTCGCTGTCGATATGGACAAGACGTTACTGACCGACGAGCGCGTGCTGCCTCAGGGCCTCGACGAGCGCCTGGACAAGCTCGCCGAGGCTGGCATCGTGTTCTGCCCCGCCAGCGGACGCCCCGCCCCCAAACTCGAGGAGATGTTTGAGGACATCAAGAGCCGCATCGCTTTTTGCCCCGATAACGGCGCGTGCGTTATCTACCGCGGCAACTATATCTATAAGAGCACTATCGACGTGGCGCTGTATCAGCAGGTCTTGAGCCGCGCCTCGGAGGATTCGCGCGCTGTCCCCGTCCTGTGCTGCTTCGACGAGTTCTATGTACTTGCCCGCGATCATCAATACCACGACGAGATCAGCGTCTACTACAACACGATCAACTACGTCGATAGCTTTGAGGGCATTGACATCGAGTCTAACAAGATTTCGATCTTCTTCCCCGCCTACGATGCCGAGCCAGCGTTTCGCGAGGACTACAGCCCCGAGTTCTCGGACAAACTCTACGTCACCAATGCGGGCCGCGAGTGGATCGACTTTATGAATCTGGGCGTCGACAAGGGGTCGGGCGTAGCACATCTCTGCGAGCGCCTGGGCATCGATATCGCCGACGCCGCTGCCGTGGGCGATACGTACAACGACATCCCCATGCTTGAGCGCGTCGGTCACAGCTTTATCGTGGACAATGCCGAGGAGCATATGAACGCGCATGCTGAGTGGCGCATTCCGAGCAACAACGACGGGGGCGTACTGACGCTCATCGACGCTATCTTGGCGGCTCGGTAACGTGGCACGTCGGACCTGGCCGGGCGGCGCGGATTAGTTTTTCGTTCGGTCAGGTCCTGGGCTCGCTCGGAAAGCACATTAAGTGCTTTCCGGCTCGTGCGGAATCTACGAAAAACTAATCCGCGCCGCCCGGCCAGGTCCTAGGTTTACTTTCCTGCCGCCAAGATGGCGTCTTGAGTGTCTAGATACTTAGCTGAAATGATTTGAGCAGAGGGGAGCCCCTTGTTGGAAGGGGCTCCCCTCTGTTTTGGTTACTGTGGGACAAATTAATCAGTAGTGTTTGTCCCAAATCTTAAGTATGTGGGGGCTTGCGTCTTGGGCGAGCTTGCCTTACGGAGTGCTTCCCTATTTCGCGTCGGCCCAGGTTATGCCGGTGCTGGCTTCGGCGATCAACGGTACGCGGAGGTCTACTACGTGTTCCATGACGTCGCGGACCATGGTGGTTAGGCGCTCGACTTCGTTGACGGGGCACTCAAAGTCCAGTTCGTCGTGTACCTGCAAGATCATGTGGGCGGCAAAACCCTCTTCTTCCAGGCGGCGGCTCACGCGGGCCATGGCGATCTTGATGATGTCGGCCGCGGTGCCCTGCATGGGGTGGTTCATGGCCGTGCGCTCACCAAAGCCACGGAGTTGCGGGTTTTTGGCCTTGAGCTCCGGAATATGGCGACGGCGGCCATACATGGTCTCGGCGTAGCCCGTCTGCTTGGCGCGCGCCACCACGTTGTCGAGGAACGTACGCACGCCCGGGTAGGCCTCGTAGTAGCGGTCAATCATGTCGCGCGCCTCGGCCATCGAGATATGCAGCGACTGCGACAGGCCGTAGGCCTGCTGACCGTACACGATGCCAAAGTTCACGGCCTTGGCGCGACTGCGCAGGTCGGGCGTTACCTCGGACACCGGCACACCAAATACGCGCGCCGCCGTCTCGGCATGGAAGTCCTCGCCCTCGTTAAAGGCGCGCACCAAGTGCTCGTCACCCGAGAGATGTGCCAGCAGACGCAGCTCTATCTGCGAGTAGTCCACCGCCAAAAAGACGCTTCCCTCGCCTGCCGAAAACGCCGTCTTGACGGTACGGCCCAGCTCCGAGCGCGTCGGGATGTTCTGCAGGTTCGGGTCGCTCGAGGACAGACGCCCCGTTGCCGTGATGGTCTGGTTGTACGTGGTGTGCACGCGACCGTCACCACGGCGCAGCGGGCCCAGCGTATCCAGATAGGTGGACTTGATCTTAGACTTCTCACGCCAGTCCAAGATCAGACGCACGATTTCGTGGTCGCGGGCAAGGTCGCTCAACACCTTGGCGTTGGTCGAATAGTAGCCGCGCTTAGTCTTCTTGAGGCCCTTGGTCGGAAGCCCCATCACATCAAAGAGCACATGCGACAGCTGCATGGGACTGCCAATATTAAAGGTCTCGTCACCCGCTAGGTCGCGAATGCTGCGCTCGACCTCGGTGATCTGGGTCGCCAGGCCCTCGGACAGATTACGCAGGCGGTCGGGATCCACGAGCATGCCCGCGCGCTCCATCTTGGCAAGCACCGGCACGAGCGGCATCTCGATGCCATCGAACACGTTGGCAGCGTTCTCACGGGCCATGCGGTCGCGCAGCGGCGCCACGAGCGTCAGCGTCAGGGCCGCAGTGCGGGCAGCGGGAACAGGAGCGTGCTCGCCGGCACCCTCCGCGCCGCGCGCCGCAGGCAGCGCCATCTGCAGATAGGTATCAGCCAGATACGCCTCATCAAACTCGGAGCGGTCGGAATCCAGCAGGTAGGCGGCGACCACGGTATCGAAGATGCGCGTGGAATCGACGGCCAGCGGATCCATGAGCTCGGGCTCAGAAGAATCAATGGGCGAAAGCTCATGCAGCAGCGCCTTCATATCCGGGCTCGCCACACGGCCCTCCATAAACAGGCGCGCGAGCACGCCAGCGATCACGCCGTGAGCAACGTTGAAGCCATCGACCACGGCAGGCGATGCGCCGTCGCCCTCCTCGAGCGCAAACAGCCCCTTGGACGTCGCCAACCACAGCGTGCGCGTCAGTCCAAAGAGCGCGCCCTCTTCCTTGTCGTCGTCCACCACGGCGGCGACCCACTCGCCGGCATCAATCGCGCGGGAGACCTCATCTGCAACGGCACCAAGCGCGTCAGTATCGCCGGCGGCTGCGCGCAAAACGGCGGGCATCTCAAACGTGCTGGCAGTGGCAGCAGCGCCACCCTCGCCGCCGATCAGCGCCAAGAAACGGTTCTGCATGGCGGTGATACCAAGCGTACCCAGCGCCGCAGACACCTCGTCGGCAGAAAACGCCGGGAAAGACGTCGCCTCAAAATCGAGCTCAACGGGCGCATCGGTGCGGATGGTCGCCACCTTACGGCTCAGCAGCGCGTCGTCGATGTGTGCGCGCAGGTTTTCGCCCATCTTGCCCTTGACCTCATCGGCGTGTGCGATGACCTCGTCCAGGCTACCGTACTGCGCAATGAGCGCGCTCGCCTTTTTGGGGCCGATGCCCGGCACGCCGGGGATGTTATCGGACGTATCGCCCTTCAGACCATAAAAGTCGGGCACGAGCGCCGGCGTGATGCCGTGATACAGATCGTCCACGCTCTCGGGCGTCATGATCGCCACGTCGGACAGGCCCTTGCGGGTCGAGACCACGTTGACGTGCTCGGTCACGAGCTGATACATATCGCGATCACCGGTCACCAGCAGCATGTCACAGCCGGCCTGCTCGCCCAGGCGCGCCATAGTGCCCAGGATGTCATCGCCTTCCCAGCCCTCGGACTGCAAAATTGGCACGTTGAGCGCGGCGAGCAGCTCCTTAATCATGGGAAACTGTGCGTGCAGATCGGGGTCCATGGGCGGGCGCTGAGCCTTGTACTGCGGCAGCATCTCCATGCGCACGCGCGGCTTGCCCTTATCAAATGCCACGACCACACCGTCGGGGTTAAAGGCATCGATCATCTTGAGGAACATATTCAAAAAGCCAAAGATCGCGTTGGTGGGACGACCGTCCGGCGCGTTCATGGTGGGCGGCACGGCGTGGAAGGCGCGGTGCATGAGCGAGTTGCCGTCGATGACGGCAAAGGTACGGCGCTTGTCAGACATATTGAATACCTCGCTTTGGGCTGGGCACGGTTTGCTCACTCCAGTTTACACGCTCCCCGCCCCACGGCCACCGCACATCAGGCTTCCCTGCCGTCGCGGGCCCGAGCGTGATACGATGGCTCACGGTACATCAACCAGCACGATCGATCCGAAAGGAGCCTGCGTCATGGAGCGTCCCTGCGCATGGAAAAAGTACACGCCACAGCAGATCGAGGAGCTCGAGGAGCTTTGCCGCGGCTATAAGCAGTTTTTGAGCGAGAACAAGACCGAGCGCCTGTGCGTCAAGACCGGTATCAAGATGGCCGAGGAGGCGGGCTACGTCAATCTGGAGACCGTGATTGCCGAGGGCCGCGCGCTCAAGGCCGGCGACAAGGTGTACGCCGCCAATCACGGCAAGGACCTCATGCTCGTCAACCTGGGCACCGCCCCGCTCGAGCAGGGCTTTAACATCCTGGGCGCCCACGTGGACTCGCCGCGCCTGGACCTCAAGCAGAACCCCGCCTTCGAGGCCGGCGACATGGCTTATCTCGACACGCACTACTATGGCGGCGTCAAGAGCTACCACTGGGTCGCTTCCCCGCTCGCACTCGTAGGCGTCATCTGCAAAAAGGACGGCACCACCGTCGACATCAACATCGGTGACAAGGCCGACGACCCGGTCTTTACCATCTCCGACCTGCTGATCCACCTCTCGAGCGAGCAGATGGCCAAGCCCGCCAAGGACGCCGTCGACGCCGAGATCCTCGACGTGATCGTGGGCGGCCGCCCCGTCAAGTTTGACGAGGACGACAAGGACGCCCCCAAGGAGCCCGTCAAGCAGATGTTCCTGGACATCCTCAAGGAGCAGTACGCCGTCGAGGAGGAGGACTTCCTCTCCGCCGAGATTGAGGTCGTGCCCGCCGGCCCGGCCCGCGACATGGGCCTCGACCGCTCCATGATTCTGGGCTATGGCCACGACGACCGTGTCTGCGCCTATCCGTCCATGCTCGCCCAGATCAACGTCGCCAACGTGGAGCGCACGAGCATCACACTCATCGTCGACAAGGAGGAGATCGGTTCCGTGGGTGCCACCGGCATGACGAGCCGTTTCTTCGAGAACACCGTCGCCGAGATCATGACGCTCGCCGGCGAGGATAGCCCGCTGGCCCTGCGCCGTGCACTCGCCCACAGCCGTATGCTCTCCTCTGACGTGTCCGCCGGCTTCGACCCGGGCTACGCCGGCAAGTTCGAAACCAAGAACGCAGCCTTTATGGGTCGCGGCCTGTGCTTTAACAAGTACACGGGCAGCCGCGGCAAGGGCGGCTCTAACGACGCCGACGCCGAGTATGTGGCCCTCATCCGCGACATCATGGACGAGGCCGGCGTGGACTTCCAGACCTGTGAGCTCGGCCGCGTCAACGCGGGCGGCGGTGGCACCATCGCCTACATCATGGCCAAGTACGGCATGAACGTCATCGACTCCGGTGTTGCCGTCCTGTCCATGCACGCCCTGTGGGAGGTCGCCAACAAGGCCGACATCTACGAGGCCTATCGCGGCTACAAGGCCTTCATCGAGCGCGCCTAACCAACCCTTCATCAGTTGCGGTGAAATACGGACTAAACTGGCCCATAAACGGCCAAAACAGACCGTATTCCACCGCAACTTTTTTGGCAGAGGAGAGTCCATGCTGCAGGTCATCATTTCGCCCGCCAAGCAAATGCGCGCGGCCCAAGATGCTTTTGAAGTCCAGGGCATTCCACCTTTTGCGCACGAGACGGCTCGCCTCCACCGCGCACTGCTAGATATCGAGCGGAATGAAGGCAGCGGCGGCCTGCAGGCGCTGTGGAACGTGAGTGACAAACTGCTGGGGCCTTGCCTCAACACCCTGCATGAGTTTGGGCCCATCCTGAAAAACGGCGATCTCGACAATCCCGCACTCGCCCGTCACCTCTCCCCTGCCGTCATGTCCTATCACGGCATTCAATACCAGAGCATGGCGCCCGAGGTGATGGATTCCGCGCAGCTCGCATGGCTGCAAGACCATCTGTGGATCCTCTCGGGCCTTTACGGATGCGTACGCCCCTTTCATGCCGTGGAACCGTATCGACTGGAGATGGGCGCGAAGCTTGCCGTCGGCGATGCCCGAGACCTCTACGCGTTTTGGGACGACAAGCTCGCACGGGCCATCGCTCCGGCGGGCTCCAACGCTACAATCGTCAACCTCGCCAGTGCGGAATACGCCAAAGCCGTTCTGCCCCGCCTCACCACCGATGCCACGGTCGTCACGTGTCTCTTTGGCGAAGGCATCCGCAACGGCAAGCCCATCCAGCGCTCGACCGCCAGCAAAAAGGCACGCGGCTCCATGGTGCGCTGGATGGCAGAAAACAAGCTCGAGGATGTAAGCGGGCTCACCGCGTTCGACGTTGGCTATCGCCACTTTCCCGAGCTTTCAAATAAAAACACTTTGGTCTTCCTGAACGAACAGGCCTTGTAGGACCACCGCTACTTTTGAATGTGCCGCCTAAGCACGGCGCCTATTCCGCCAAGCCGTCGGCTTTGGCAATTTCATTTGTCGAGCCGTCCTGATAGGTAATCTTGACATGTTCTACCTCGGACACCGCAACACCCGACGGGGGCGCCAGACGCCATTCCGTCAGCGCAATGTCCATGGTCGTGGGAACGTCCCCCTGATCTTTGAGCTCGACCGACAGCGTCTTAAGCGACGCATCGAAGGTCACGCGCTCGATCTCTTCACCAGGAATGGATCCACCACTCAGCTGCAATTGCACAAACTCGTCGCGCGGATACCAATAGTCGCCCGGCGCGGCCACCGTGTTGCCGCCAGAGACCTTCATCGTCATAATCGGCAGGGCATCGTCGGCCTCAAACTCCCATGCAGCGCCGCCGCGACCGCCAAACGTCCAGATACAAAAGGCAATCACCAGCACGGCAAGCACCGCAAAACCAATCGCGACAAGGCCATGGTGTGCACGGCTTTCCTCGGCCGATACATCCCATTGCGTCTCTCGATATAGATGCTTGTCTTCCATGTACGCCTCCCCACAGGCACGCTCGTTAGGCCAATCGTACCCATTCGAGCTATACTTGAGCCCATTACATAAACGGGGAGCTTGTAGGACAGGACGGCAGGCTGAGATTGGGCGCGCCCGCCCTGACCCGCAAACCTGATATGGGTAATGCCAACGAAGGGAGCCGTGCCAATGAGCACACAGACCGAGCCCAAGCTCGTCACGCAAATCGACTTCGCCCGCGCTGGGCAGATCACACCGCAGATGAAGGAAGTCGCCGAGCGTGAGCATCGCGACCCCGAATACATCCGCGAGCGCGTGGCCGACGGCCGCATCGCCATTCCCGCCAACATCGTGCACATCAAAAAAGGCATGCGCTCCTTTGGTGTCGGTGAGGGCCTGTCCACCAAGGTCAACGTGAACCTGGGCATCTCGGGCGACAAGGCCGATGCCGCCGAGGAATGGAAGAAGGTCAAGATCGCTGAGGACTTTGGCGCCGATGCCATCATGGACCTCTCCAACTCGGGCAAGACGCGCCAGTTCCGCCAGCAGCTCATCGACGAGACGCCGCTCATGGTGGGCACCGTCCCTATGTACGATGCCATCGGCTACATGGAAAAGCCGCTGGTCAAGCTTACCAAGGACGACCTGTTCGAGGTCGTGCGCGCGCATGCCGAGGACGGCGTGGACTTTATGACCATCCACTGCGGCATCAACAAGTCGGTCACCAAGACCTTTAAGGAGACCGGCCGCCTGATGAACATCGTCAGCCGCGGCGGCTCGCTGCTGTTTGGCTGGATGGAGGTCACCGGTAACGAGAACCCCTTCTACGAGTACTTTGACGAGCTGCTCGAAATTTGCCACGAGTACGACGTGACGATTTCGCTCGGCGACTCCTGCCGTCCGGGCTGCCTCTACGACTCCAACGACGCCACCGAGACCGCCGAGATGATCGAGCTGGGCAAGCTGTGCAAGCGTGCCTGGGCAGCCGGCGTCCAGGTTATGGTCGAGGGACCGGGCCACATGGCGCTCGACGAGATCGCCGCCAACATGAAGCTGCAGAAGCGCCTGTGCCACAACGCCCCGTTCTATGTGCTGGGGCCGCTGGTGACCGATATCGGCGTGGGCTACGACCACATCACCGCCGCCATCGGTGGCGCCATCTCCGCCAGTTCCGGCGCCGACTTCCTGTGCTACGTGACACCGGCTGAGCACCTATGCCTGCCTAACGCCCAGGACGTGCTCGACGGCCTTATGGCCACCAAGATCGCCGCACACGCCGCCGACATCGCCAAGAAGGTGCCGCACGCCCGCGACATGGACGACAAGATGGGCCAGGCACGCCGTAAACTCGACTGGGATGCCATGTGGAAGTGCGCGCTCGACCCGGTCACCGGTAAGAAGCGCTACGAGGAGTCCCCTGCCGCCACCGAGGGCACCTGCACCATGTGCGGCAAGATGTGCGCCGTCCGCACCGTCAACAAGGTGTTCGAGGGCACGACGATCGACCTGGGCATGGAGGACTAGCCTTATCGTCGCGATCGCCTATAGGCTCGCCACAGCACCTGTCAATTGTTAACTTGTGAACATTTGCTTGCGTTTGCGTAAAGATTGCATCTCGTGCCCGGGTTCGGCATATCGCCGGCCTGGGCATCTTTATAATGCGGGGTAAAAGACCCATTTGAATCCGACCGAACAAGGGAGCGAACATGGATCGCAGTAAGGTACCTGCCGTTCTATCCATCGCAGGATCCGATTCCAGCGGTGGCGCCGGCATTCAGGCCGACATCAAGACCATCACGGCGCACCGCCTGTATGCCGAGACGGCCATCACCGCCATCACAGCGCAAAACACCCTGGGCGTCACCGCCGTGCAGGATATCTCGCCAGATATCGTAGCCGCGCAAATCGACGCCGTCTTTGACGACATCCGCCCGAGCGCCGTCAAGATCGGCATGGTTTCTTCTGTCGAGATTATCGAAGCCATCGCCGACCGCTTGAGCGCCTGGAACGCGACAAACGTGGTCGTGGACCCCGTCATGGTAGCCACCTCGGGCGCTCGCCTCATTGCCGAGGATGCGGCCGAGGCGCTCACGCGTCGCCTGTTCCCGTTGGCGACCGTCATCACGCCCAATATTCCCGAGGCCATGGCGCTGCTCGATTACGAGATCGATTCCGAGCGCACGCAGCAAAATGCCGCCATGCTCCTTACCCGCCGCTTTGGATGCGCGTCTCTGGTTAAGGGCGGACACCTTGTCAACGAGGCCAACGATGTGCTGGCAGAGCCCGCGCCACTCGATGACGAGGGCAACCACCTGGGCGATCCACTCACCACGTGGTTCCGTCACAAGCGCATCGAGACCGACAACACGCACGGCACCGGCTGCACACTCTCGTCCGCCATCGCCTGCGCGCTGGCCCAGGGCATGGATCTTGCCGATGCCGTCAACGCCGGCAAGGCCTACTTAACGGGCGCTCTGGCCGCCGGCTTTGACATGGGCAAAGGCTCCGGCCCCGTCAACCACATGTGGCAGTACTAAATAGCCAGCAACCTGCCAAAAAGGGACAGGCTACCTTGCACCAAAAACCGTCGCAACATTCGATGAAAATCGTGCAAACGCAAAAAATCATTAAATGTTGCGACGGTTTGATTTTAGATAGCGGTCGAGCAAAGGACCAGAGCGCCTATTCGTCGGCGAGTTGAATTCCCAACAAACCCGAGAGTGCCAGCGCCTGCTCGGCATTGACCGTCAAGCCACGCAACTCATGGTAATCGCCCGAAACAACGGGCGCTGCAAATGTACAGCGCGACACATCAACGCCGGAAAGCGACGTCTTGAACACATCAACACGCGTCAGGTCACAGCCATCCAGGCGTATCTGAACCAGCTTGGCACCCTGAAACGCAGCCTCTCTCAGACGTGTATCGCATGCTGTCATAGGGCCAATGCGTCCCTCCGAAAGGTTCGCATAGCTCAAATCGCACGATCCAAACGACACGCTCGACAGGCGCGCCTTGAGCAAGTTGAGTCCCGGTGCCGAGCAGTTAACGAAGTCACAGCGGCTGAGCCAGCAGCCTTCCATGTTGCAGCGGATAAAGCGGCAACCGCGAAACACCACGTCGCGAAACGTCGAGCCGCTCCAGTCAACGCTATCGAACTCGCAAGATCGGAACACAACGCCATCGAAGGTCGCGCCGTTCGCCACGTCGTAGGCAAGATCCAAATCCTCAAAAGCGGTATTGGAGACGAGCTCATCGCCCTCGGCAAAGAGGTCGATGAGCTCGTCCATGCCCATATGGCAGCCAATCCGTTCGTTTACCCGGGCAAAACCACCACAAAGGTGCCTGTCCCCTTTGCGGTGGCTTGGGGTCGCGCTACTCACCGAGCATCTCTTGGAGCTTGGCTGCCACGGCATGTCCCAAGCTCTCGTGGCTTTCGGGCATCATATGCAGATAGTCGATATCGCCCGGCTCGGCAAACTCGGCGGCATTCAAAAAGTCGCAGCCAAACTGCTCGGCCACGTGCGCATAGTACTCGCCAAAATGTTCAGATGCCTCGACGGAACGCTCGTCAAAATCGGTCATATATACATCGGCGATCTGCGGCTTGATCTTGATAGGAGCCATCAGCAGGATGCGCGGGCAAGGCGCAGCGTCGGTCCACGGAAACGCGCGGACGGCGCGAATCAGCGCCATGGCGCCACGGGCGATATCGGAAGCTGTCACGTTAAAGACCGTCTTACAGTCGTTGGTGCCCAGCATGATCACAATGGCGTCCAGCGGCTTATGGGCCTCGAGCAGCATCGGAAGCGCGCGAATGCCGTTGAGGTTAGTGTCCAGATGGCACATGTCGTCGCGTACCGTCGTGCGGCCGTTGAGGCCTTCTTCAATTACATGCCAGCCCTCGCCTAAGTCACGTTGGACCACGCCACACCAGCGCACATCCTGCGCATAGCGCACCGCGGTACCGTCGCGCATGCCCGCCGGATCGTAACCATAGGTGTTGCTGTCACCAAAGCACAGAACGTTTTTCATCGTAAGCTCCCCACTCAATAAAAAGCCGACAGGAGCAGCCTCTCCCGTCGGCTCGGTATATCGCATCACGAGCACCGTTTACAGGTACTTGCGCCAGTCGTCGTCATCCTCGTCATCCTCGGCAGCGGCCTGAGCCTGCTCGGCGGCACGGGCGGCTGCGGCGCGGGCGGCAACCTGAGCATAGGACTCCTCGTTTCGCTCGGGGAAGTTTGCCAGCACGTGCTCGAATTTGGCGAAGTCCTCGTCCCAGCGCGTAGAGGGCACGGCAAAGAAGACCTGCTTGACCTTGAAGTCGCCCGATGCGAGCTCCTTGCGGAAGAGCTCGGCCACGGCCTCGGCATCAAAGCCGTTGTTGTCGCAGCCCCATGCGCCCAGCACGAGCTTCTCGCGACCCAACTCGTCGCAGATGGCGAGCACAAAGCGAATGCGGTCGCGCAGGGCATCCAGCAGAGCATCGTCGCTCACGCGATACTCCTGGCGGGCGCGCTTAACGTTGGGCGCGGCGGCCACGATCACGTCGGCGTATGCATGCACGTGGTTGCGGTCGAAGCGCACCGCAGGCACCACTAGGGCACGGTTACGATAGAGCTCGCAGTTGATGTTGCGGCGACGGTTCTCGCCGTACCACTTACGCTGCCTATCGAGAACGTTGTACAGATACGAATCGGCGCACAGCGTGGCCTCCTGGCCCAGATAACCCTGAATATATCCACCGCCCGGATTGGTAAACGAGGCAAAGGCGAGCACGGCCATGTCGCAGAACTGCGCATAGCCGCGACCGTTATCGAGGATTGCCTGCGTGGCGGAGGCATCAAGCACAGTGACCTCGGGCAGGACCGGAGCGGGCTCCTCAGCAGGCGCGGACTCAGCTTCGGCGATTTCCTCGGCAGGCTCCTCGACGGGCTCGGGCGCCGCCTCGGTCTCGGGCGCTGCCTCGACCTCGGCAGTCTCCGCGTTCTCGACGTCCTCGGCGACCTGCTCTTCGGGGGCCACAGCACTCTGAACCTTGGCCTTCATCGCCGCGACAAAGCCGGCAGGCATACCGTCAAACTCGCGAACACCGGCAAGCGAACGCTCGATATCCTTGGCGCACGCTTCGGACACAGTTGCCACGTGACGCTCGGCGGCCTTGGCACGGGCCTCGCGCTTGGGATTGGGCTGACCCGCTCGGTTGGACCTGCGGTTACGGTTCCTGTTGTCGACGTCTGCCATACGTGGCCACCTTTCCTGTCGCTGCCGCTATCGGCTTTTCCCATCCATGATACCCCGCCGCGCACAAAAAAGACGGCCCCGAAGGACCGCCTTTCGCATCGTTTTACCGTGTCCGGCAGGAAGCATCGCAATGCCGCGCTTTAATCGCGACGGCCGAGGATGTTCAGAATGCGCAGGAACACGTTGATAATGTCCACGAACAGGTTGGATGCCATGAGCACGGCGTTGGGCAGCGTGGGCGGCACCGTCGTTGCCACATAGGTGTCGTAGCCGATGAAGCCGGCGAACACCACGATCACGATCAGGTCGGTGATGGACTGCGAAACGCCCATGAACATCAGCACGATCTCGACCAGAATCGTGGCAAGCAGGATGCCAAAACCAATGCCATACACACGCTGGAAGAACTTGGGGAAGGTCACGCCCAGCGCACCAAAGACAAAGGTGATGGCGGCCGTGGCGATAAAGGCGGTGTTAATGGTAGGCAGGTCGTAGTTGGCAAGACCAAACGACGCCGTCAGGCCAAAGGTGCTCGCAAAGACCACGTAGCCCACGAGTGACAGGCCCACGGACTGTTTGCTGGCAGCAGCCGACATCATGACCATGCCGACGATGGTCAAAATAAATGAGCCAAAGACCAGCGGCAAAGCGGCGCCGCTCATCATCATGCGCGCAAACGACATGGTGCTCGTAAAGTAAACACCGGCGCCCATGGCGCAAAAGCCCAAAAAGATCAGAGCAGACATGACAAGGTTGTACGCGCGCGGCGACATCTCCTTGGCACGGCTTGCGCCGGTCTCGATGGGGCCATTCTGATAGCCCTGGATATCGTTCATAATTTCGTCCTTTCAAAAAGCACCGCGACGGCGCCGTAGCTGACAAGTTTCCTGCCATTGTACCCGAACGCCACGCGTTCTTACCTGCGGCGCCCGCTCTCGAGTGTTCGGTCGAACGCCCACACCCACCAACGCATCACGTGTGCCTGCGAGCCGTCCGCCCGCTCGCGCGTCTGGTCCTCCAGATACAACTCGGTCGCGTGCCCGCCAAAACGCACCTTATAGGTTGCCGTACGAATGCCGTGAACCGTCAGGCCAAACCCAGTGGTCGAGACAATCTCGTCAATCGTAAAGCAACGACCGTCGACCCAGCAGACGGTGACCGGCACGACCTGTCCGCCCGCGAGGATGCGAGCCACGACGTCCACATACTGCTTGTGCACGCGCCGAGTTTTGCCATCTGTCTGTCGATATTCCATGCCTCCTATTATCGAACGCATGTTTGCATGTTGTAAAGCGAACAGGCTGTGGTTTTGGGGTGTTGGGGCGCGCGCACGTGTCCTCATGGTGTGTTAGCAAAAAGAACACCCACGGTCAACAGGGCTAATATTCATTTTTAGTGCCAAAAAATTCACTGCTCCCATCAGAACTCGGTAAAGAAACCCGCAGGAGGTGATACGATTTATCATGTTTCTGTAACGTGCCTGCAAACTTCGAGAAAGCCCATATATGGACGTAACGTTCTCAACCTTCCTCGGCCAACTTGTGTCGAACCCAGTCCTTGCCGTCACCGTGATCCTCGCGCTCGGCGCCATCTTCGTCAATGGATGGACCGACGCACCCAACGCCATCGCGACCTGCGTCACTACGCGTTGCATGCCCGCCCGCGCCGCTATTCTCATGAGTGCCGCATTCAACTTCCTTGGCGTGCTCATCATGACGCACTTTAACGCGAGCGTCGCCAACACCATCTCCCATATTGTCGACTTTGGAGGAAACAGCACCATGGCGCTCGCCTGTCTGTGCGCGGCGCTGTTCTCCATCGTCGTCTACGGCGCCACAGCGTCGCGTTTTGGCATCCCCACCTCGCAAAGCCACAGCCTTATCGCCGGCCTGACCGGTGCCGCCATCGCCCTCGGCGGTGCGAGCAGCGTCAACGTCCACGAGTGGATGAAGGTCATCTACGGCCTGGCGCTCTCCATCGGTCTGGGCTTTGTCATGGGCTGGGTCCTGTGCAAGCTCGTCTCGATTCTTTTCGCCGCCGCCAACAGGCGACGTGCCAATGTCTTCTTTAAATACGCTCAGATCGCGAGCGCTGCGGCCATGAGCTTTATGCACAGCGCGCAGGATGGACAGAAGTTCATCGGCGTGCTCTTTTTAGGCGTGGCCTTTGCCAGCGGCCAGACGAGCGTCGGCGATGCCGGCATCCCCATCTGGATTATGCTGCTATGCTCGGCCACCATGGGCATCGGCACCAGCGTGGGCGGCGAGCGCATCATCAAGTCCGTTGGCCAGAGCATGGTCAAGCTCGAAAAGTACCAGGGCTTCTCCGCCGACCTGGCGGGCGCCGCGAACCTGCTGCTTGCCACCCTTACCGGCATCCCCGTGTCCTCCACACACATCAAGACCTGCGCCATCATGGGCGTCGGTGCCGTCAAGCGCCTCTCGGCCATCAACTTCGGCGTCGTCAAGGACATGATGTTCACCTGGTTCTTCACCTTCCCCGCCTGCGGACTCATCAGCTTTGTCATGGCCAAGCTGTTCATGATGTTCCTCTAGTCAAACCGAACGTCCATCTGGACCGCAACACTTCGCCCACCCGTCTTCACCTCGAAAGGACCCACCCATGGCAAAGAAACCCGATTCGTTCTACTTTGACAACTACGTCGCCTGCGCCGACCTTGCTGTCCAGGCCGCAGAGTTGCTCATCAAGATTTTTGAGAACTTTGATCCCGCGCAGATCCACGACATGCTCGAGGAGATGCATGCGATTGAGCATGCGGCAGACAAGAAGCACCACGAGCTCGAAGACGCCCTGCTCACCGCCTTTATCACCCCGCTCGAGCGCGAGGATCTGGATCTGATGAGCTGCGCGCTCGACACCGTGCTCGACCGTATTGAGGGCGTCGTGCAGCGCGTCTACTTCACCAACATTCAGAGCATCCATCCCGACGCCATCGTCATCGCCCACAAGGTGACTGACGCCTGCCGCGCCATGAAAGACCTGATGGTCGAGCTTCCCAACTACCGCAAGTCCAAAACGCTGCGCGAGCTGGTCATCCAGATCAACACCATCGAGTCCGAGGCCGACGAGCTCTACATCAACGCCATGCGCAACCTGCACGTTAACGGCAAGGATCCGCTCGAGGTCATCGCTTGGCGTGACGTCTACGCCTTCCTGGAGTACTGCGCCGACTGCTGCGAGAATGTGGCCGATGTTGTGGATTCGATTGTCATGAAGAACAGTTAATTGGGGGTACATGTCCCACCGGTCGCGGGCCCGGCCACTAATAACCTTTTTCACTCCGGCTGCAAGCAGAGTCGTTCAAAAGGTTATTAGTGGCCGGGCCCGCTCCCTTATGCACCACCATTGGGAACTCTGGCTGATAGATTTAGCGCGATGGGGGTTTGGCTGAAGGGACCTTTGGTATCCGTTCGGAAACTTTGGCCCTTGATGAGCGTTTGGCTGATTGCTGCTTTGGGTACTCTTTGGGTTACTTTTGGTTTGTTTGATTTTTAATTTTAGGAGGGCTTGTATGTCTTATTTGGATCTGGCTCGGGGTCGGTATTCTTGTCGTGAGTTTGAAGATCGGGCTGTGGAGCAGGCTGTGGTGGATGCCATTGTTGAGGCTGGGCGGATTGCTCCTTCTGCTTGTAATAATCATCCTTCTCGTGTGATGGTGCTGGATACGCCTGAGCTTCTGGAGAAGGCTGCTGCTTGTCAGCCTCGGTTTGCTCGTGATGGGTCTATCTTTGGCGCTCCGCTCATCTTCCTTATTTGTAGCGTTACCGAAGACGCTTGGGTGCGCCCGTATGACCAGATGAATTCCAGTGAAATCGATACGTCCATCGTGTGCGATCAGATGATGATGGAGGCCACCGAACAGGGCCTGGGAACGTGCTGGGTATGCCATTTTAAGCCTGAGATGGCCCGTGAGCAGTTCAATCTGCCCAAGGGCGTCTATCCCTATCACATGCTCGTCTGCGGATATCCTGCCGACCACATCGCCGATCCCGAGCATCGCGAGGCCCGTACCATTCCCCTCCCCGACTTCCTCCTCAAGTAGATTTTTGGGACATGCCTTAAAATCTACCTTTTACCGTTCACCCGTTCGCCGAGTTCTGCGCCATTATGTGCAGGGCTCGGTTTTTTATGTTACGCACCCCGGCACAGTCATAAAAAAGGACCCGCAAGCTGCGGGTCCTTTCTAGGCACTAAATTGTAGGCCGAATATTAGTCCAGGTCGTCGGCAGCAAAGTTGTCGATCGGGGCGAAGGGATCAGCCACGGGGACAACCGGGTCAGCGACGGGCAGCGGCTCGGCGGGAACAGTCACCGCAGGAGAAGCGGCAGAACCGACCGGCGTGGAGGCCATGAGGTCGGCCGGGAAGGAGTTCTGGGCATCGTCCATGAAGTGCTGGATGAGCTTGAGATACTCGGCCTTGAACTCCTCGCGGGAAGCCTTGAGACGATCGATCTCCTCGAGCTCGGCCTGCTTTTCGGTCAGAGCCTGGCGGATAACCTCGCGGGCCTTGGCGTCAGCCTCGTTGCGGATACGCTCAGCGTTCTCGTTGGCATCGTTGACGATGGTCTCAGCGGTCTGCTGGGCAGCGATCAGGGCAGCGGAAATCTGGCGCTCCTGAGCGGAGAAGTCAGGGGCGGGAGCAGCCACGGGGGCGGCAGGAACGGCCTGGGCGGTGGCATCCTGAGCCTGGGCAAGCTGAGCCTGTGCGTCGGCAAGCTGCTGCCCGGTAGCAGTCAGACGACCCTTAAGGTCAACGATCTTAGCGAGCATAGCGTCAACCTCGGAAGACAGCGTCTCCAAGAAGACGTCGACCTCGGCAGGATCGTAGCCACGCTTGGCCTCAGAGAAAGTCTGAGCCTGGATGTCTGCGGGGGTAATAGCCATAACAAGTCTCCTTTTTCATCGCCTCGGCGCTACACGCCCGACGTAAGTTACTAAGTCAGTTCTATACGAGTATACCTATAAGAAGCTGCAGAACCAGCCTCTGCGCCAACTGCAACGCAATAACCGCAACGACCGGCGAAAAATCGATACCGCCCATCAGCGGGATGAAACGACGGAACAGGTTGAGCCACGGACCGCACACGCTATCGAGCACCGCGGCAATATCCTGAAGCAAACCACCCTGCTTCATGGGAATCCACGTCATAAAGCAGTAGACGACAATGAGCGTGGAATAGAAGTTGAACAGCGTGTTGACCAGTTGGATGATAGTGTAGATGTTGATGGGGATCTCCTCGTCTTGTCTTTACTTAAGGTAGCCGTCGGCACGAAGCTTCTTGAGGTCCGAATCCTTAACCTCGCAGCCGGCGGGCAGCACCATGAATACGCGATCGCCCACTTCTTTGACCGTGGCGCCCAGGCCACAGGCAAAGCCATAGCTAAAGTCCAGGACGCGCTTGGCGACCTCGGTGCGAACGCCAACAAAAATCAGCGCAACAGGCTGCTTTGTGCGCACACGACGGACAACCGTCTCGACGTCGTCATAGCTCTCGGGACGCAGGACATAGGCCGGCAGCTGCGGCGTGGCGTTGATGATGTTGCTCGCATAGGCCGAGGCATCGCTCTGTGCAGGCGCGGGCGCAGCGGCGGCACGGGCGCGGGTGTTCTCGGCGTAGCTCGACGGCGTGTCATAGGCACCAGGACGATAACCGCTCGCAACGCTGTCCTGCGAGCGCGAAGGCGGGTTATACGTCGTGGCATGGCGGGAGTCATCGCCGACCAGCTGACCGGAGCGCGTATACACGGCAACCGACTCAGCTTCACCACGGCGCGTCTGACCAAGCAGGCCGTTGCTCGGCTCGTCTTGGGTGTAGAAGCCCTCGCCCGAAGCACCGCTGTAGCCGTTGCCCTGATAACCATCGTCATAGCCGTCATCGTAGCCGTAGTCGTCGTCCTGGCCATAACCCTGGTCGTAACCCTGCTGGCCGCCCAGGTGCATCTTATTTTTAATCTCGTCAAGGAAGCCCATGGTTGTGTCCTCTCGCGGTTTAGTGCAGGCGCCCCGATAATCAGTGCGCACTTCAGAGCCTTATTTTACTGCAAACTCCGGGCTAAATACTACCCTGCCCAGGCGAACGAGCGTAGAGCCCTCCTCAAGGGCAGGCTCAAAGTCCTCGCTCATGCCGCAGGAAAGCTCAGGCAGGTTCAAATCAGGATGCGCCGCCTCCAGCTCATCCCTCAGCTCACGAAGCCCCGCAAAGGTGCGGCGTGCCACATCCTTATTCCCCCGGGGCGCCATAGTCATAAGCCCCTGTACGCAAATTCCCTCAAGTTCCGCAAGCTCACCCGCGGCGGCGCGAATCTCATCGGGCGAAAAGCCTCCCTTCGACTCCTCACCACTCACATTGACCTCGATGAGCACACGCTGGGGACCGGCGAGCTCGCCTGCCTCAATCTTGCGGACAGCACGGCTCGAGATCGCCTGCGCCAGATGCAGCGAACCCACCGAGTGAATCAGCTCGGCTGAGCCCAGCACCGCATTGATCTTATTGGTCTGCAGGTTGCCGATCATATCGAAGCGCACCTCGGGCAGCTCCGGATGCTCCGCCAGACCCGTGAGCTTGCGAACCAGCTCCTGCGGGCGGTTCTCGGCAAAATGGCGATACCCCGCCTGGATGGCGGCAACGGTCTCATCGACACCAACGGTCTTAGACACGGCAATGAGGCGCGCGGCGTCGTGAGAACGGCCCGCGCGATCGAGCGCCGCATAAAAACGTTCCAGAATCTGCTCGCGGCGAGCGCGCATCAAGTCCAAATAGTTATCCATTGCTAATCGCCTCCGCTGACAGCCAAACAAGTAGTCCCATGCTAACGCAAGAGCGCGGCCCCGCATGTGCAAGGCCGCGCTCACTTAGGTATTTACAATCTTTCGACGAACGGGGTTACTTACTCCTCGTCGTCCTCGGCATCGTCCTCGTCCTCAAGATGATCGAGCAGGTAGCGAAGACCCTCGCTGACCTCGTTGGCGGGCACCTTGGCAACGTAGCGCGCGTCGACGGCGGGCCTCATGATAACGCCCTCGCCCGAAGGCACGCGCATGCTCTCGAGCTCATCCTCGTCCACACGGGCGATATCGCCGGCGTTCATACGCTGACCAGTCAACAGGAAGGTCAGACGGCAAGCGGCATCGATGGAAATCGAAGCGATGCGATCGAGGTAGCGCGAAACCATGATTGCGCGGCGCAGGTCGTCATAGTTGCTGTCGTCGTCCATAAAGTCGCCCGTATCCATGCGGTTAAAGGTGCGGAAGAACTTCTCGTAGGCGGCGTGCACTGGCTCGTCCTCGACAGCCAGGTTGCAGATGATGGACATGTCATTGGTGACGAGCGCGGAAAGCGAAGAGCCCAGCACCTGGTAGACGGCCTCAGCCTCGGCCTCGACCGTGCCGACAAGCTCCTTGGGCAGCGAGATGTCAGCCTTGATCATATGACGCGTGGCGCGGCAGATCTGACGGACCTTATCGGTCATGCGCTGCAGGTTAAAGTCGACGTAGATGATCGTCTGAAGCAGGCGGAAGTCGGAGGCGACCGGTGACTGCGTGGCGATCAGGTTATAGCAGACGGCCTCCAGGTTGGCGCAGCGTGCGTCAATCGAAAGCGTGCGCTTCTTGGTCTTGGTGGCGAGCTTGCGGTCGTCGGTCACATAGGCCTTCACGGCATCGTGGAGGGCCAGATCGACGGCCTCGTAAATGCTCAGCATCTCGTGACGGGCCTCGATGAGCTGACGGGAAAACAGTTTGCGCATGGTTCACTCCAATCAGTTGGGTGCGGTCATGCCGCCCGCACAGTGAATATGCACCGGACCAGGTCCGATCGGCTTGGGACTAGTCGCACCGATCAGCCAAAGCGGCCGGTGATATAGTCTTCCGTCCGCGAGTCCACCGGGCTGGTGAAGATCGCGTCGGTTTGACCATACTCGATGAGCGTGGCGGGCTCGCCGGCAACTTCCTGCAAGAAGAATGCGGTGTAGTCGCTGATACGAGCTGCCTGCTGCATTGAATGCGTGACGATGATGATCGTCATCTCGGGCGCCAGCTCGGCCATCAAATCCTCGACCTTAGAGACGGATGTGGGATCGATGGCGGAGCAGGGCTCGTCCATCAGGAGGACATCGGGTTGCACCGCAAGCACGCGCGCGATGCACAGACGCTGCTGCTGACCGCCCGAGAGCGCCAAACCATCCTTGTTGAGCTGATTGGATACCTCTTTCCAGAGGTTGGCGCGCTTGAGCGATTCTTCCACGATGTCATCGAGGTCGCTTTTGCTAGTCACGCCCTGCAGACGAGGGCCAAAGGCGACATTCTCGTAGATGGATTTAGGAAACGGGTTGGGCTGCTGAAAGATCATGCCCACGCGACGACGGAGGTCGACCGGGTCGACGCCCTCGGCATAGATATCATTGCCGTCGAGCGTCATGGTGCCCTCGACGCGCGCACCCTCGATCAGATCATTCATGCGGTTGATGCAGCGCAAAAACGTCGACTTGCCGCAGCCCGAAGGGCCAATGAAGGCGGTGATGGCGTTTTTGGCGATGTTGAGGTCAAGCCCCGTCAGCGCATGAAAGTCACCGTACCAAAAGTTGAAATCCTTGGCCGTGATGGCCGCTTGCTCCAGCGTGGGAGCGGACTGATAAACGGACATGGGACTCCTTAACTAGCGACGCTTGCGCGACAGGAAGCGCGCAAACAGGTTGAAGGCCAGAATGATCACCATCAGCAAGAGCGCGGTGCCGTAGGCTGCGTTCATGTTGATGCCATCGTTGGCAAGCAGGTACAGGTGAACCGTCATGGGGCGACCGGAATCGAGCGGCGAAATAGGTAGATTGATGGCTTGGCCCATGGTGTAGAGCACCACCGCGGTCTCGCCAATGGCGCGGCCGATGGCGAGGACGATGCCCGTGGCAATACGGCCAAAGGCAGAAGGAAGCACAATCTTGGAGACAACCTGCCACTTGGTGGCGCCCAGGCCGTACGCGCCCCAACGGATATAGCGCGGGACGGCGCGAATGGCCTCTTCGGTGGTGCGCATGACGATGGGAAGCATCAAGAGCGCGAGCGCCAGAGCGGCCGAGACCATCGAAAGGCCCAGGCCCATGGCCTCGACAAACAAGGCGTAGCCAAACAGGCCCATAACGATGGAGGGCACCGAGGCCAAAGCGTCAGCAGCGTAGCGAATGAGCTCGACGACCTTGCCCTGCTTGGCGTACTCGGCCAGATAGACGGCTGCCAGCACAGCAATCGGCGTGCAGATAAGCATGGCGAGCGCCGTCACATAGACGGTCGAGACGATCGTGGGCCAAATTCCGCCCTCGGCGTTGACGCCCTGGGGCCAACCGAAGATAAAGTCGAGCGAGATATGCGGCAGGCCGTTAATGACCACATAGGCAATGATAGCGACAAGCACCAGCGTGGTGATGTATGCCGCGGCACGGAACACGCCAAGCATGATCTTGTTGGACAGGTCCTTGTTGATGCGGCCCTTCTTGCCATGGGAAAGGGCACGCTTGATGCGCTCGCGCGACGAGGTCGTATCGACCGTCGTGTCAACGGAATCGGACATAGCCTACCCCCTCTTCTTCTTGGAAATCAGACGGACGATGCCCACCAGCGTGGCGGAGATGATAAACAGGACCACGCCCATGCCGAACAGCGCCGAGCGGTGCAGACCCGAGGAATAGCTCATGTCAAGCGCGATCTGGCTCGTGAGCGTCGAGATGGGGCTCGCAATGCTGTCGGGAATAACCGGGGCGTTACCCACGACCATGAGCACGGCCATGGTCTCGCCGATGGCACGGCCCATACCCAGCACGATGGCATCCACGATACCCAGCTTGGCGGCAGGTAGCACGACCTTATAGATGGTCTGCCACTTAGTAGCACCCATGGCATACGATGCCTCGCGAATACCCATGGGAATGGAATTGAGGGCATCGATGGTGAGCGTGGTGATGGTAGGGACGATCATGATGGCAAGCACGAACCACGCCGTCAGCGCACCAAAACCAAGACCACCGGTCAGTTGCGCGATAAACGGGCGGATGATGATCATGCCAAAGAAGCCATAGATGATAGAAGGGATGCCGGCCAACAGGTCAACGGCAGGGCTGATGAGCTTGCGCACGCGCTTGCTGGCGATCTCGACCAGATACACGGCCGTGCCCACGCCTAGGGGCACACCCATGGCGAGCGCACCGACGGTCACCAGACCCGAGCCGGCAAGCAGCGACACGATGCCGTAGTGGCCCTCAGAGGGCGCCCACGTAAAGCTAAAGAAGTCCGCCAGACCGATGTCGGTAAAGACGGGCAGCGCCGAGTACGTGGTAAAGACAAAAATCAGGATGACGGTAACAACCGCCAAGAACGCGCAGGCAAAGAAAATCCACTGCAGCGCCTTCTCCTTGATATAGGTGCTGCGCGATACGAGCGCCAGCTCGCGCTTCTTGGGCGCCTGAGCATTCTGCTCAGTCTGGGAGTTTTCCTGTGCTTCCATGCTACTCACTCCCCTTCTCGTCGTTGGTGACGGGAATAAAGCCCGCCTCGCGAATCTGCTTGTCCATCTTTTCGGACGTCACGTAGTCGATGTAATCCTGCGCCTGCTGCGAAGGC
>CALJCO010000142.1 GCA_938023905.1 uncultured Collinsella sp.
TGATGGCGGAGTTCTTTGAGTCACCGTTAGCCAGCGGGGTCTCGCGACGCGGGTCCTCGCCGCCCTCGCCCGAGTTGGAGCGTCCGTGCAGGCGATTCATGGCGATGGCCATGCACTCGTGCGCCTCTTTGCTGATGGAGCCGTACGACATGGCGCCGGTGTTAAAGCGGCGGACGATGTTGAGCGCGGGCTCCACCTCATCGAGCGAAACCGGCGTGCGTCCGCTGGCATTAAAGTCGAGCAGGTCGCGTAGGCGCACGGCACGGCCGGTGCGGTGCAGGCGGGCGCTGCACTCCTTAAAGGTGTCGTAGCTGTCCTCACGGCAGGCGGTCTGCAGCAGGTAGACGGTCTGAGGGTCAATCAGGTGATCCTCGCCACCGAGCGGGCGCCACTTGGTCAGACCCAGCGTGGGCAGCTGATCGGGAGCCGGGCTCTTAAGGATGGCGAGCGCGGCGTCATAGCGCTCATTCTGCTCGCGCTCGACGTCCTCGACGCCCATACCGCCCACGCGGCTCACCGTGCCGGCAAAGTACGCGTTGACGAACTCCGGCGTAAAGCCCACGACCTCGAAGATCTGCGCCGAATGGTAGCTCTGCACCGTGGAGATGCCCATCTTGGACATGATGGAGACGATGCCGGCGGTCGCAGCCTTGTTGTAGTTGGCGATGCCCTGCTCGGCCGTCACGTCCAGGTCGCCGTATGCCGCCAGATCGCGGATGCACGCATGTGCGTTGTACGGATAGATGCCGCTCGCGGAGTAGCCCACCAGTGCCGCAAAGTCGTGCGGAGACACGGCGTCGCCGCACTCCACCACGATATCGGCAAAGGTGCGCACGCCGGCGCGGATCAGGTGGTTGTGCACGCAGCCCACGGCAAGCAGCGACGGCACGGGCACCTCGCCCGCTCCGGCGCGATCGCTCAGCACCACAATGTTCACGCCGTCGCGGACCGCAGCCTCGACGTCTTCGGCAAGCTGTTTGAGCGCAGTCTGCAGCGCGCCCTCGCCGGCATCGCGGCGGTAGACGGCACGGAAACGGCGGGTCTTAAAGCCAACACGGTCAATCGCGCAAATGCGGTCGAACTCCTCCTCGCTCAGCAGCGGGCGCTCCAGGCGCACCAGCTGGCAGGCCGTACGGGAGTCCTCGAGCAGGTTGCCGTGGTTGCCCAGGTAGAGCGTGGTCGAAGTCACCATATGCTCGCGCAGGGCGTCGATCGGCGGGTTCGTGACCTGGGCGAACAGCTGATAGAAGTAGTCAAAGAACGAACGCGTCTTCTTGGACAGGCAGGCCAGCGGCGCGTCGATGCCCATCGAGGCGAGCGGGGCCTTGCCCTGCTGGGCCATGGGACGCACGACCTCGTCAACATCATCCCAGTGATACCCGAGCTTAGCCATGCGCACGGCGGCGGACACCTCGGCATCCTCGGCGGGCGCGGGCGCGGCGGGCTCATCGAGCGCGTCGACGGTCAGCGTCTCCTCGGCAATCCAATCACGGTAGGGCTTTTCCTTGGCGTAACGGGCGCGCAGCTCGTCGTTGTAGATCACGCGGCCGCGGGCAAAGTCGACCTCGAGCATCTGACCCGGTCCCAAGCAGCCGCTCGTCAGGATGTTCTCGGGGCGCACCTCGATGGTGCCCACCTCGCTCGCCAGCATAAAGCGGCCGTCGCGCGTCACATAGTAGCGAGCCGGGCGCAGGCCGTTACGGTCAAGGGCGGCACCCAGGGTACGACCATCGGTAAAGGCGATAGCGGCAGG
>CALJCO010000143.1 GCA_938023905.1 uncultured Collinsella sp.
TCTGACGGTCGAGTTTACCGATAGCTTCTGCTATGAGCTTATCGGTCATGTTGTGGAGTAGGAGCGCGTTGTGGCTAACGAGAGCAATAAGGAATTGACGAGTGTCTGGACGCCCGCCAATATCGTGACGTGTGTGCGCATCGTCTTTATCCCGGTGTTCATGATCGTGTCGGCGCTGTCTCACGTGAGCGTTGCCGGTACGGATTGGAGCACCTTCGACGGCCCGCTTGCCGCCGCCGCCTTCATTCTGTACGTCATCCTGTCGTGCACCGATAAAGTTGACGGCTATCTGGCGCGCTCGCGCAACGAGATTACCGACTTCGGTAAATTCTTGGACCCCATCGCCGACAAGCTACTCGTGTTCTCGGCCTTGCTGCTGTTCTTGGACTTTGGCGCCGTGTCGGTTTGGTCCGTGTTCATCATCTTGTTCCGCGAGCTGTTGGTAAGCGCCCTGCGCATGGTTGCGAGTGCCGCCGGCGTGGTCGTTGCCGCCGATAAACTTGGCAAGTACAAGACGGCGACCACGATGGTCTCCATCTGCGGTTTCCTGTGCGTCTTTGCGATGGCCGGCTTGCACCTTGGCCCGGTGGCGCTGACGCTCGGCATCTACTCGGTGTCGCGCTTCCTGTACGCCGTTGCCGTTGTCTTGACCGTTATCTCGGGCGCCCAGTACTTCTGGAACTGCCGCAAGATCGTCTTTTCGGTCTAGGTCCTGGTGGGTATGACGGACTCTTTTGAGCAGATTTCCGCACATAACGAAGAGCTGGCGCGCGATATTGTCGAGCGTGCGAGCGCTCGGGGCGTGACGGTTTCGACGGCTGAGTCGCTGACGGCTGGTAT
Organism: uncultured Collinsella sp.; assembly: GCA_938023905.1. Classification (GTDB taxonomy): domain Bacteria; phylum Actinomycetota; class Coriobacteriia; order Coriobacteriales; family Coriobacteriaceae; genus Collinsella. The sequence continues at coordinate 841 of CALJCO010000143.1, forward strand.
GATCGCCTCGACGATTGCCGATATCCCGGGTGCCTCGGCGGTGCTGCGTGGCGGTGCGGTGACCTACTGCGATGAGATCAAGCATCGTGTTCTGGGTGTTGAGCAGGAGACGCTCGAGCGCTATACCGCGGTGTCGCATCAGACCGCGCGCGAGATGGCGGCTGGTTCGCTGGAGCTGTACCAGAGCGATATTGCAGTGAGCGCAACGGGTTATGCCGGCCCCGGCGGCGGCACTGAGGACGATCCGGCTGGCACTTTCTATATTGGCTGGGCGTATCGCGCGGCTGATGGGGAAGTGCCGGTCGTGGACTCTGTGCGCTGCCACTATGAGGGCGACCGTTCGTGTGTTCGTGCCCATGCGGTCGCTGAGGCATTGGGACGCATTGCCCTTGTGCTTAACTCTATGGAATAGACGTGTTTTAAGGGGCCTTCGGGCCCCTTAATTGTGGAGATAGGGACCTTAGGCTCATTTGGCGTTTGTGCTGGTTGTAGACGAAATTTTGCCTGCCTTGTTCATATTTGGTCCTTTGTGGTCAAGCATTTGGTCAGTGTATGGTCGGCGTTTGGTTGGGTTTTGGAAAGGTCGGCTGCATATGATTTATCTGAACGGTTGACCACGAACAGCCGTTCGTTTATTATCGATGCAGGTTGTTAAGAGGAGGGCTTTTCATGGCCAAGAATTCAGGTCCCGTACGTACCGTTCATGCTCGCACGACGGGTAAAGAGCGCGATGAGATGATCGCCACCACCAAGGCCGAGATCGAGAAGAAATTCGGCCAGGGTTCCATCATGAGGTACGGCGACGGTGGCCCCGAGCTCGAGGTCGAGGCCATCCCTACGGGCGCTCTGGCACTCGATGCCGCTCTGGGTATCGGCGGTGTGCCGCGCGGCCGAATCGTCGAGATCTACGGTCCCGAGTCCTCCGGTAAGACGACGCTTTCGCTCGAGATCTTGGCCGAGGCCCAGGCAATGGGTGGCGTTGTGGCATTTA
>CALJCO010000144.1 GCA_938023905.1 uncultured Collinsella sp.
GCGGTACGCGAGCTGGGTTCAGAACGTCGTGAGACAGTTCGGTCCCTATCCTCCGTGGGCGCAGGAGAATCGATGGAGGCTGCCCCCAGTACGAGAGGACCGGGGTGGACGCACCTCCGGTGAACCGGTTGTCGACCAACGGCACGGCCGGGTAGCCGCGTGCGGCGCGGATAACCGCTGAAGGCATCTAAGCGGGAAGCCGTTCCAGGGATTAGTTCTCCTTCCGGTAAGGGCCCAGGTAGACTACCTGGTCGATAGACGGCAGGTGCAAGGCTGGCGACAGCCTCAGCCGAGCCGCACTAATCGCCCGAGCTCTTCCGGAACCGCACCTCGCGGCCCGCGGGACCCAGCGCCCATGCGCGGTCCGGGCACGAGGATGCCCCCGAGTCACCTCCCCTATGCGCCATGCGGCCCCCAGGGCACGTAGATGAGACCCAGGACACCGTAACGGTGGGCGCCGCCCACCGGTCAGCGGCCAGAGCATGGGGGGCACGCCCGGTCCCGTTCCGAACCCGGAAGCTAAGCCCCATCGCGCCGAGAGTACTGCGGGGCCAGCCCGTGGGAGGCCAGGGCGCCGCTGACCGGTGGACGGCACCGAGCCGTCGCAAGACTTGAAGAAGGGGGAGGCCTCGCGGCCTCCCCCCTTTTTTGCGTTTACGGGGCGTGAATGACTCAATTACACCAGACGATCTTGTTGTTTTCGGTATTGAGCCTTTATTTAAAGAAAATAAATCGTATAACAAGGGCAACTGCTATGGCCGCAATGATCATAAGCAGGATTGTCAGCTGATGCTGCTTGCGTCGTTTACTTGACGAAACGAAGATTGATTTTCCCTGTTTTGGAGTCTCGAGATAGCGAGCCGAATGCGTCAAGGTTTGCTTGGGTCGAGGCCCTCTTTGTTGATGAGCGGCGGATGCTTTCATCGGCTCATCACTAACTGCACTGTTTTTAGATAATGGTGCGTCTTTCAGATATACAGGGTCTCCCGAGGCAACGCCCATATGTTTACGTCCCGTTTGGGCTTCTTCGAGCGTTTGATATCGGTTTCTTGTCACATATTTGGGCTCTGGGCCATTGATGGGCTCTTGCGAGATGTGGGGGCGATGGAATCGAATCGGTTGCGGGCTGGATGCTTCGTCCTGCTCCGGCATAAACGTGTTGTCCTGTTTTTGATCGTCCATGATGCCCTTAGCTCGTCATCAATATCGTGTATGCGCCCATTGTAAGCCAGCCGTCTAGTTTTGATGGGATTGCATACATTATTTAAGCCTTCGTTCAAATTCCGTTTATTAGACAAAACCTTAGTCAACCAGACTTAGATATGCTTATATCAATAGACTCAAAAAACTTTATAGTCGATGTATATATAAGAAGAGGCTGGGCATATATAACAGCGTCAAAAGAAGTCCCAGTCACCTAGAAGATGACTCGGCAGTCCTTAAAAGGAGTGGTAAACATGGCAAGCATGGTTCCTTATCGTTCGGTTTTTGGCGTTCGTCCTTCTGCTAGCTCGCTGTTCGATTTGTTTGATGATATGACCGATCTTGCAAACAACTCGATTGCTTCCAAGGCGTTCCCCGTTGATGTCGAGGACAAGGGCGATGGTTATGAGGTCAAGGCCTATCTGACCGGCGTCGCTAAGGATGATATCGACGTTGAGCTTAACGAGGGTCGCCTGTCGATTAGCGTGAACGTTGTGGAGGACGAGGAGAACGAGGGCAAGAACTTCCTGCAGAAGGAGTTTAGCTCGTACAGCGCGACGCGCGGCGTGTATCTGAAGGACGCTTCGAGCGAGGGCCTTTCGGCTAAGTATGCTGACGGCATCCTGTCCGTTACGGTTCCCAAGATTGTCGAGAAGAAGAACGTTACGAAGATCTCCATCGACTAACGATGGCTCTGCTTCAATCGAGAGTATGAGTTAAGGGGGGGCTGGGAAGTGATTCCCAGCCCCCCCCCTTGTTGTCTTGAGGGGCTATTGAATGGTTGTCGGTTGATATTGGCTTGCAGGGCGTATCGAGAGCTTCCGCGGCCCTTGAAGACGGGTGGCAGAACTGCCGAGTTCATCATCGAGACTTGCATCAAGCGCGTTGGCATAGCTTTTGACGGTAAGGCTTGGACGATTATTGTCCTGGCTGATGTGCATGGCGATGAGTTGTTCGGTGCGATCGGTAACAAGTTCGCGCGCGGCTTCGGCGGCCTGGTTGTTGGAGAGGTGCCCCTTTGTGGACAGGATGCGCTCCTGAAGAAAGCGGGGGTACGCTCCTTCGCGCAACATAGTTACATCGTGGTTACTTTCGAGCGCGAGAACTCGACAGTCTTTGAGGATGCCTATGGCCTTGCTCGATAACTCTCCGGTGTCGGTGGCAAACCCAATGGAATCATCGAGAGCATTAAATCGATAGCCGACAGGATTGATGACATCGTGCGATGTTGAGTAGGTTTGCACGTGGATGCCGGCAATGGGGAGCGTGTCGCCGGGGTCAAATTCCTCTACGGGCAGGTGCGCGAGGTTTTCTTTGCATGAAAGGGTATCCCTGCTGGCAAAGAGGGGACCATGCCAGTGCTTGCACCATACATCGAGCCCCTTGATATGGTCACCATGCTCATGGGTGATTACAAGAGCGGCGACGTCGTCTGCCGAGAGGCCAAGCTCCGCCATGCGTTTAAGTGTCTCGCGGCGGGACAGGCCGTTGTCGATCATGATGAGCCCATGAGGCCCCTCGACGAGTGCGCAGTTGCCTTTTGAGCCGCTGCCGAGGATATGAAGGTGCAGGCGAGACATAAGATTCCAAAGGATACAATGAGTGCGGACGAATAGAGGAGGAAGCGAATGCCAACGGTATCTCAGCACTATGGACATCATGCCGCGCCGAGGACGGATAAGAGCGTCCTGGCAACGCGGCAGGCCGCTGCCCCCGTAGTGCTCATGGTATCAGGCGGTGCGGACTCGACGGCGCTGCTCCTTATGGCTTGCACATCAAAGCTGGATATCCAGGACGGGCGCGGCGTCGCTCCCATTGCGCGCGAGCGATTGCACGTGCTGCATGTAAACCATCATCTGCGCGGGGAGGCATCCGATGGCGACGAGGCCTTTGTACGTGACCTGTGCGCGCAATACGGCTTGCCGCTGTGTGTTGAGCATGCCTATTTTGATGACGAATCGGGCAATATCGAGGCTGCGGCTCGCGAGGTGCGCTATGCCGCGGCACGGAGATATGTTCGCGAACTTTGTGCCGAATCGGGCGCACCGCGGACGGCGGCTCGTATCTGCACCGCGCATACTTCGTCGGACCGCGCGGAAACATTTTTGATGAATGCCATTAAAGGGTCGGGTCCCGCGGGTCTATCGAGCATTCCGCGCCGTCGGAACATTGTGGTTCGCCCCTTGCTCGACCTCACGCACGATGAGCTCGTGAGCTATCTGCAGGTGCACGGTCAGCCATGGCGGGAAGATGAAAGCAACGAGGACGTTTCGTACTTGCGCAACTATGTGCGCCATCGGGTGATGCCGGTGGTGGCGCAGCGCAACGCGAGCGTCTGTAAGACGATTGGCGCCGCCTGCGAGATCTTAGGCGATGAGGATGCCTTTCTTTCCCAGCTTTCCGCACAGACGTTCCGAAGCTGCCTGCGTAAGGAGGCGGCGGGTGCACTGGTCCTTGACGCTCGTCGACTGGCCGCGGCTGAGGTGGTAATCGCGCGGCGCATCGTGAGACTGGCGATTAAACGCATCGATCCGGACGCTCGTCCAGAGATGCGACATGTGGAGCGAGTCCTTTCCTGCGTTGCCGAGGGCGCCGGCTCGGTCACGCTTCCGGCGGGGATTGACGCACGCATTGAGTTTGGCATGCTGGCGTTTAAGGCGCCGGTGGCTCGCGAGGGCCTGGTCGCGGACTGGGTTACCGTACCCGGTCGTTTGCCGTTGGGCGGGGGACGTGTGCTGGTCGCAGAGCCGATGGCCGTTGAACCGGGATGCGATATCGTGCGCCGCGCCCGTGAGCTTGCGGCTGCCGGGGAAGTGACAGCTTTGGTAGACGCGGCTGCCCTGGGTTTTGCCGACAGCGATAGTGAGCGGATCCTGGCGGGCTCGCGTGGCGAGATCCCTGCCGAGGCGCGATTGGCGCGCCTGTGGGTGGACGGTCCCGCACCGGGAGATGTGATGTGCCCGTTGGGGATGAACGGCCGAAGCAAGAAAGTGTCAGACCTGCTGAACGAGGCTCGTATTCCCGTTTCTGAGCGCGCAGGCGTTCCTGTGGTGAGAACGGCTCCGGGAGGTGCCGTGGTATGGGTCGCCGGAGTTCGCGCGGACGAGCGTTTTAAGTGCACGGCCGCAACGCGCGTGGCATATCTGCTCCGCGTGGTCGATGCGGAATAGCGTCCCACGCCAGCTATTCTGTGCGACGTTGACGGTATTCCCGCGCTGATGGCGTACGGGCTGGAAAATATACCCCGTGCGCTGCTAGAATGTGAAGTTCGCGTCCATACGGCGGTGTGTGGGCGATAAGCACAAGAAAGGGTTGTCATGGCTTCTCAACATCCGGATATCGAGAAGGTTCTGTTTACGCAGGAGGATATCGACGGTATCGTCTCTCGCCTAGGCGAGCAGATTACTCGCGACTACGCGGGTAAGGATCTGGTGCTGATTGCGGTCCTGCGCGGCGCCGTGGTCTTTATGGGCGACCTGATGCGCAAGATCGAGCTGCCGACCAACATCGATTTCATGGCCGTTTCGAGCTATGGCGACGGTGTGAAGTCCTCGGGCATCGTGCGTATCATTAAGGACCTGGATATCGACATCCGCGGTCGCGACGTGCTGATCGTCGAGGACATTCTGGACTCGGGCCTGACGCTCAAGTATCTGATGAAGAACCTCGAGAGCCGCAAGCCCGCTTCGCTGGAGGTTGCCGCCTTCCTGTGGAAGGACGTTGAGGACCGTACCTCGGCCGTCACGCCCAAGTATGTTGGAACCCATTGCCCCGATGCCTTTGTGGTGGGCTACGGCCTCGACTATGCCGAGCGCTATCGTAACCTTCCGTATCTGGGCATTTTGAAACCGGAGGTTTATTCGTAAGATGCCCGACGACCGTAACGATAACAATTCCCAGACTCCCCGGGAGCCTAAGATCCCGGGGATGCCCGGAGGCAAGAAGCCCACGCGTACGGGCTGGCTGTATTTTATTTTGGCTTGCGCGCTTCTGGGCTACGCCTTCTTTAACATGGGCTCCGGCTTTGCCAATTCCAGCAATACCGTAAAGCTCGCGACGAGCGAGATGGTTAACGCCATTAAGCAGGATCGCGTCGAAGATTTGACCTATACGGTTCAAGACGGAAGCGTGGCGGGTCATTACTGGAAGACGAAAAAGGACAAGGGTGACACGAGCGAGCTCAAGAGCTTCTCCTCGACCTATGTCGGCTCCGATTCGCTTGCCGAGCTTATGGCGGAGCACCCCGATACCAAGTACATCGTCAACACCAATGACCCCGATTTTTGGGGCGACTTGGCGATGAGCGTGCTTCCGACGATCGCCCTGATCGCCATCATGTTCTACTTTATGCGCCAGATGATGGGCGCCAACAGCAGGAACATGCAGTTTGGCAAGACCAACGCCAAGACCAACGAGGCAACGCGCCCCAAGGTCAAGTTTGAGGATGTTGCCGGTGTGGACGAGGCAGTCGAGGAGCTCGAGGAGATTCGCGACTTTTTGAGCGATCCGGACCGCTATCGCAAGCTGGGCGCCAAGATTCCGCGCGGCGTGTTGCTGGTTGGCCCTCCGGGTACCGGTAAAACCCTGCTGGCCAAGGCCGTCGCCGGCGAGGCGGGCGTGCCGTTCTTTAGCATCTCGGGTTCCGACTTTGTCGAGATGTTCGTGGGTGTCGGCGCCAGCCGCGTGCGCGACCTTTTTAAGGAGGCCAAGTCTCAGGCTCCGTCAATCATCTTTATTGACGAGATCGATGCCGTGGGACGTCAGCGCGGAGCTGGCTTGGGTGGCGGTCACGACGAGCGCGAGCAAACGCTCAACCAGCTGCTGGTCGAGATGGACGGTTTTGAGGAAAGCGAGTCGGTCATCCTGATCGCCGCGACCAACCGTCCTGACATCCTGGATCCGGCATTGCTGCGTCCCGGTCGTTTTGACCGTCAGGTTACGGTCGACCGTCCGGATGTGAAGGGCCGCGAGCAGATCTTGCGCGTGCATGCCGAGAACAAGCCGATGGACGAGGACGTGAAGTTTGAGAAGCTCGCCCAGATGACCGTTGGCTTTACTGGTGCCGATTTGGCGAACCTGCTCAACGAGTCTGCGCTGCTGGCCGCTCGCCGTCATCGTTCCGTGATCTCGATGGACGAGGTCGAGGAGTCGATGGAGCGCGTGATTGCCGGACCGCAACGCAAGGGTCGCGTGATGACCGAAGCCGAGCGCACCACGATTGCCTACCACGAGAGCGGCCACGCTTTGGTGGGCCACATCCTGGAGCACTCCGATCCGGTTCATAAGATCTCGATCGTCAGCCGCGGTCAGGCCCTGGGCTACACACTGCAGCTTCCGCAGGAGGATCACTTCCTCAAGACCAAGAACGAGATGCTCGACGAGCTCGCCGTGTTCTTGGGTGGTCGCGTTGCCGAGGAGCTCATGTGCGACGACATCACGTCGGGCGCGAGCAACGATCTGGAGCGCGCGACTAAGATGGCGCGCGAGATGGTCACGCGCTTGGGCATGAGCGAGGAGTTGGGCACGCAAGTGTTTGGCGAGGCGCAGCATCAGGTGTTCCTGGGTCGCGACTATGCCGATCACCAGGATTACTCCGAGGAGACGGCGCGTCGCATCGACATCGAGGTCCAGCGCATTATGCGTGAGGCCCATCGTCGTGCGGTCGAGATTTTGGATGCCCGCCGCGATCAGCTCGATCTGATGGCCAAGGTGCTGCTTGAGCGCGAGACCGTCGAGGGTGACGCCGTGAACGCCCTGCTCGACAACGAGTGGGACGCTTACCTTGAGCGCGAGGGCGATATCCTGGCGGCCAAGGAGGAGCGCAACGCCAAGGCGGCTGGCATGCCGACCAAGAAGCGCTCGCTTCGCATGAGCGAGGAGGAGTTGGCGGCTGATGCCGCGGCCTTTGCGCAGGCGGCCATGCAGGAGGATGCCGAAGCCGCATCCGATGATGCCGGAGATGGCAATGCTGCCAACGCTGACGGCAACACCGACGCCGACAAATAGTTCTTGTAGCGAAAGCCTCCGCGGGGAAACCTGTGGAGGCTCTTTCTTTTGAGCGATATGTTGATTGGGGACAGACTTAAATGAGCGTTTTCACGCATTTAAGTCTGTCCCCAATCAACATTGTGGCGCTCTAGTTGGCTAAAGCGTACAATAGCGCCTATGCGAAAGGGGAACAGATGATCAACGAAACTATGTATGCTCGCGGTGCGGAAAGCTCCATCATCCGTGAGATTTTTAGCTATGGCCTTGAGCGCAAGGCACAGATCGGTGCGGAGAACGTATTCGATTTTTCGCTGGGCAACCCGAGTGTTCCGGCGCCCGCTGCTGTTGCTGAGTCCATTAAGAAGGCATTGGAGCTGCCGAGCGACCAGCTGCATGGATACACGCCTGCGCCGGGTCTGCCGCAATGTCGAGCGGCCGTCGCCGACTCGCTCAACCGTCGCTTTGGCACGAGCTATGAGGGCAAGGACGTCTTTATGACGGTGGGTGCCGCGGCTTCGCTCACCTGCACGCTCAACGCCGTTACGAACCCGGGCGATGAGGTTGTTGTTATCGCCCCGTACTTTCCGGAGTATCGCGTGTGGATTGAGAAGGCCGGCTGCACGTGTGTTGAGGCGCTCGCCGATGAAGATACGTTCCAGCTGAGCGTGAGTAACGTGCTCAAGGCGATTACCGATAAGACGGCTGCCGTCATCATCGACTCGCCCAACAATCCGACCGGTGCCGTATATACACGCGACACGCTGACGCGACTGGCCAATGTTCTGCGCGAGGCCAACGCTCAGCGCGATCCCGAGAATCCGATTATGCTCATCTCTGATGAGCCGTATCGCGAGATTGTCTATGGCGCCGAGGTGCCTTGGGTGCCTTCGATCTACGAGCACACCATCGTGTGCTACTCGTATTCCAAGTCGCTTTCGCTACCGGGCGAGCGCGTCGGGTGGATCCTGGTTCCCAATACGAATCCTCAGGCAGCTCGTCTAATGCCCGCCGTTGCCGGTGCCGCCCGTACGCTGGGCTTCGTGTGTGCACCGGCGCTCTTCCAGCGTGTAATCATCGACTGCATTGATGAACCGAGCGATGTCGAGGCCTATGCTCGCAACCGCACCGCGCTTACCGATGCACTAGCGGAGTACGGCTACACCTATGTTGAGCCGGATGGCGCGTTCTACCTATGGGTGAAAGCGCTGGAGTCCGATGCGAATGCGTTCTGTGAGCGCGCGAAGAAGCATGAGCTGCTCGCGGTGCCTTCGGATAGCTTTGGCATGCCGGGCTGGTTCCGCCTGGGCTACTGCGTGAGCTATGAGACAATCGTCAACTCTCTGCCTGCCTGGAAGCAGCTGGCCGACGAATATCGTCGAAAGTAAAGCGCTCTGCTTACAATGTTTTACGTGAAACGGGGTTTGGTTTTAAGCCAGACCCCGTTGTCTATGCCGTTGTGTGATTGGGATGAAGCAGTTTTACGACTGCCGAAAGCTATGCGTACAATGAATATACGCGACGGCCATACTGGACAAGGAGACCCGATGCCCTACCTTCTTTCTTGTGATATTCATACTCATACGATGTTCTCTGCGCATGCGTACTCAACCATCGAGGAGAACATCTATTGGGCGGCGGAGCGCGGCCTTCAGGTGCTCGGTTCCGCCGATCATTTAAGCTCGATGGTTACGCCTTGTCCCAATGACCTGCGCAGTTTCCAATTCTTTATTAACCAGGATATCTGGCCGCGCATTTGGAGCGGCGTGCTGGTGCTGCGTGGTGCCGAGGCTGATATCGTTTCGCTGGACGGCAGCTTGTTTGGCGAAGACATTCCCGTTTCGCTCGATATCGCCGGCGATTCGTATAGTCGTGAGCATTCGCTGTTCGATTTGGTGACGCGTAATTTGGATTATTTGGTGGCAAGCGTGCATAACCCGCAGTTTGCCGAAGGCGCGACGCTCGCCCAAACGACCCAGATGTACATCAATGCCCTGGAGCACCCCAAGGTGTTCATGCTTGGGCATGCGGGTCGTTCGGGCGTGCCGTTCGATATCGATGAGGTGCTGTTGGCGGCCAAGGCCAAGCACAAGATCATCGAGATCAACAACCATAGTCTTGAACACGGTGTCGACACTGAGCATTGGGCCGTATGCCGCAAGATCGCCGAGCGCTGCGCCGAGCTGGGCGTGGGTATTGGCGTGTCGACCGATGCCCACATTGGCATGGCCATTGGCAAGCTCGATCACGCGCGCAAGATGCTCGACGAGATTCACTTCCCGCTGGATTTGATCGTGACGCGCGACCGCGAGACGCTGCTGCGCGAGATGGCGGCAGCCGGCGTGTGTGACCTGCGCAAGGGGATGTAGCGGAGTTCATAAACCAAGCGAAGGGGGCGGTCCAGACGGGCCGCCCCCTTTCTTGTCTCGAAAATCTACCGGGGTGGATTAGCGGCGCTCGAGGACCGCTACGGTTTCGGTGTGGTCGGTATGGGGGAACATGTCGACAGGCGTGATCTTGAGCAGGCGATAGCCTCCGTCGAGGAGCTGGTGCAGGTCGCGCTCTTGGGTCACAGGGTTGCAGCTGATATAGGTGATGCGGCGCGGCTTGAGTGCGCAGGCGGCTTCGAGGAACTCGGGGGTGGAGCCGGCGCGCGGCGGGTCGATGGAAAGGACATCGATCCGCTCGTTGTTGTCGGCGGCGTCCAGGATGTAATCGGTGGCGTCGTCGGCCATAAACCAAGCGCTGCGGGTGAGGCCGTTGAGCTCGGCATTGCGACGTGCGTCGGCAATGCCCGCCGGGTTGCGCTCCACGCCGAGCAGCATAATGCCGATGCCCTTGTCCTGGGCATCCTTCGCGGCGCACAGGCCGATGGTTCCGCTGCCGCAGTAAGCGTCCATAAGAATATCACCCTGCTGCAGGTCCATGCCGTCAATGGCAAGTCGATAGAGCAGCTCGGTTTGCTGCGGATTGGTCTGATAGAACGCGGTGGGGGAGATGTCGAATTCGCAGCCGAGCAGCTGGTCGCGCATGCATTCGGCGCCATACACGATGCGGGTTTCCTCGCCGAGGATGGCGTTGCCGGGGCGTCCGTTGATGTTTTGGGCGACGGTGACGATGTGCGGATTGAGTGCGGCGACAGCCTCAAAGAACTCCTGCGCATGCGGCAAGTCGCGCTGAGCGGTCACGAGCGTGACCATGACCTGGTCGGTACGCCAACCGCAGCGGACGACGGCATAGCGAAGCAAACCAAGATGCTTGTCCTCATTAAAGGCGGGAATATGCAGATGCTCGGCCTCATGCGCGATGCCGTTGAGAATCTGGCGGGCACCCGGTGCCTCGACAGGGCATTCGGGAACGGCAACGATCTTGTGCGTGCCACGCTCAAAAAAGCCGCAGCGGACAGCGCCCTCCTTGCCGGGAGCAAAGGGGGTGGCAGCCTTATGACGAAAACCACGCGGCGCAGGATACTTGCCCGGGTCGCCCAGGGTAACGTCCATACCGCGAATGGGATCAACGGCAATACCCTCGCGCTCGCAGAGCTCAGCAAACAGCTCCTCCATAGCAGCCTGCTTGGCTGCCAACTGCTTCTTATAAGGACGATTAAGCGCCGTGCACCCACCGCAAGCCCGCATGATGGAACAAGGCGACTTGGGATCCACAGCCTTACGCGCAGACGAAGCCGAATCGTTACGCGGACGCTTGGAGCGAGTCTGAGGCGCCTTATCCCCGCCCCGACGAGAGCCGGGACGCTTGGCCTTAGCCTTGCCCTTGGCCGACTTACCCTTCGCATCCTTAGACGATTTAGATTTCTTAGAAGATTTTTTCTCCTCCGACCCCTCAGCCGCCTCAATCAAAGCACGACGAGCCCTACGCTCCGCACGAGATTCTGCCATGAATTAACCCCACTATTAAATAAAAGAAAAGTCCGAAGTAATTGTACCGTGCATTCAACGTGCCCGATTGGAGGGGACGCCTATTTAAGGTCCCGAGCACGTTGTCTCCCGGAATGCCGGCAGCCGTCACGGTATTTAATTTGTCGCGAGTTCCGCACGAACAGGAGGCCACTTAATGTGGCCACCGTCGTGAGCAGGACTGTAGAGCA
>CALJCO010000145.1 GCA_938023905.1 uncultured Collinsella sp.
CCTTGCCCTTTGAATGACAAATTGTCGCTCTGGGCGGCGCGCAGCGTCAACTGGTCCGCCGTTCGTCAGAACGGCGGAACCTAAGGGCGCAGCGTCGAGCCGTTACGCGGTTTGGTAAAACCGCGTAACTATAGATCCCCGCCGGCGCCCAGCAGCTTGCGCATGACTTGCTCGGGGTTAACCGAGCCATCGCGCGGAGCCAGGGCGGTGATCTTCTTCTGCATCTTGTACTCGTGCAGCTCGTCCTCGAGCTGGCGCACGCGGGCACGAAGTTTTTCATTCTCGCGCTCGCGCTCCTCGGCACGCTCCTTCATATCGAGGATACGCACCACACCGGCAAGGTTGATGCCCTCGTCGGTCAGTTGATTGATGAGTTCCAGACGCTCGATATCGGCACGCGAATACAGGCGCGTGTTACCGCCCGAGCGCTGAGGATTCACCAAGCCCTTGGACTCGTAGACGCGCAGAGTCTGCGGATGCATGCCGGTCAGCTCGGCCGCCACGCTGATCATGTACAGCGGTTTGTTCCTATTGTCCTCGGCCATGCTACCTGACCCCTTTCCGTCTCGTTATCGTCCATCATAAGCCCGCGGGCGCGGGCGTGCGCCACGACCGCCCTAGTACGTCGCCTTGTAACGGTTGACCTTCTCGCGATAGTCGCGCGTGTCGGTCTCCCGCAGCTTGGTCATGGCATCGCGCTCGTCGTCGGACAGGTTCGTGGGGACCTGCACCTTAATCTCGACGAGCAGCGCGCCTGTGCGGCCACGGTGCTTAACGTCGGGCGCCCCCATCTCCTTAAAGCGGAACTTCTTGCCCGTCTGGGTGCCCGCCGGCACCTTCAAACGGACCGTCGCACCGCCGGGCGTGGGCACGTCCACCGTGCAGCCGAGCGCCGCCTCGTAGACCGAGACCGGTACCTCCATGGTCACGTCGGCGCCTTTGCGCTTAAACAGCGGGTGCTCCTCCACATGCGTGGTTACGACCAGGTCGCCGCGCTCGCCACCCGCAACGCCATACTCGCCGCGACGCTTGTAACGTAGCTTGCCGCCGTCGACCGCGCCCGCGGGCACCGAGACCGTAATGGTCTGCTGCTCGCCTGTCGAGGGAATGCGATAGGTGACCTTGTGCGTCACACCGCGAAACGCGTCCTCGGCCGTCACATCGACGGTCAGCGACAGGTCGCCGCCCTTGCGAGCGCGGCTGCGACCCGCACCGGCACCGGCAGCGCCCGCGGCCCCGGCAAAGCCCGAGCCCCAATCGCTGCCCCAGGCGCCGTTGCCGCTAAAGATGCTGTCGAAGATGTCGCCCCAGCCGCTGGCGCCCGCGCCGGCACCGTAGCCACCGCCATACGCGCCGCCTGCGCCCGGCATGCCGCCAAACATGAGCATCTGGTCGTACTCTTTGCGCTTCTTCTCGTCCGAAAGCGTCTCGTAGGCCTCGCTGATTTCCTTGAACTTGGCCTCGTCGCCGCCGGCATCGGGGTGATATTTTTGCGCGAGCTTGCGAAACGCGCTCTTGATCTCTTTGTCGGAGGCGCTCTTGGATACGCCCAGGATGTCATAGAAGGTTTTGCCTGCAGCCATCGTAGCTCCTCTCCTGTTTCATCCGCCGCCCAGCGGGCGGCGTCTCATGCTTTCATATGGCACTAGGCCAGAAAGGGCCCCGGGTGTTGCCCCGGGGCCCTTCTCAATTACTCCTCGGTGCTCTCGGCCGTATCGGCCGCAGCATCCTCGGACGCCGCTTCGGGCTCCGGTGCGGGGCGCTTCTCGCCACCGTAGGTCACCGTCACCATCGCGGAACGCAGGATGCGGTCCGCCATGCGGTAGCCCTTCTGGTACACATCGTTGACGGTCTCGTCGTACTGCGATGCGTCCTCGACGCGACCCACAGCCTGGTGCTCGAGCGGATCGAACGCCTCGCCCTTGGGGTCGATGGGCTCAACGCCCTCGTGCGCAAACACATCAAGCAGCTTGGCATGCACCGCATCGACGCCATCGACGAACTGCTTAAAGTCGTCGGAAAGCTCTTGGCTGCGGGCATGATCGATTGCACGCTCGATATCGTCGATCACCGGCAACAGCGCGGTGACAAGCTTCTCGGTCGCGCGGTCGCGCTCGGCGATGCGCTCGTTGGCGGTGCGGCGACGGAAGTTCTCCCAGTCGGCCTGCAGACGGGCGGTGCGCTCGGTGGCGTCCTTCGCCTTGTCCTCGGCAGCCTTCTGAGCCTCTGCCGCAGCTTCGAGCTCATGACGCACGTCGGCAAGCTCCTTTTGGGCCTGCTCGAACTTGAGCTTAAAGTCGTTGTCGGCGGCTTCCTCACCAGCGCGGATAGCGGCTTCCACCATCTCGTCCTCGGTCATCGTCGCCTCCTTGTTGGAATCCTCTACCTGGTTCTCGGCAGCCTCGGCAGCCTCGGCCTCGTTGGCCTCGGCATCGTCGACAGCCTCTACGGGAATCTTCACGTCCTTCTCCTCAGAGTCAACGGGGGCGGCGCCAGCGGCAGCCGCCTCCGCGCGAGCTTTACGGGCGGACATGATTACTTGTCCTCGTCGTCCACAACCTCGTAGTCGGCGTCGACCACGTCATCGTCGGCAGGCTGGGCGCCAGCGGCACCGTCGGTCTGCTGCTGAGCGTCGGCGTAGACAACCTGGGCCAGCTCGTAGGCCACGGACTGCAGGGACTCGCCAGCGGCCTTGATGGCCTCGACGTCAGAGCCCTCGAGCGCCTTCTTGGCGTCGGCGATAGCGGCCTCGGCCTTGGACTTCACATCGGCGGAAACCTTGTCGCCCAGCTCGTTGAGGGTCTGTTCGGTGGAGTAGCACAGGCTATCGGTCTGGTTGCGGACCTCGACCTCCTCCTTCTGCTTCTTGTCCTCCTCGGCATGGGCCTCGGCGTCCTTGACCATGCGATCGACTTCGTCATCGGAAAGCGCGGTGGAGCCGGAGATGGTGATCTGCTGCTCCTTGCCGGTGCCCTTGTCCTTAGCGGAGACCTTGACGATGCCGTTGGCGTCGATGTCGAAGGTGACCTCGATCTGCGGCACGCCGCGGCGGGCAGCCGGGATACCGGTCAGCTGGAACTTACCGAGCGACTTGTTGTCGCGAGCAAGCTCGCGCTCGCCCTGGAGCACGTTGATCTCGACGCTGGTCTGGTTGTCGGCAGCGGTGGAGTAAACCTCGGTCTTGGAGGTCGGGATCGTGGTGTTGCGGTCAATCATCTTGGTCATGATGCCGCCCATGGTCTCGACGCCCAGCGACAGCGGGGTAACGTCAAGCAGCAGGATGCCCTCGACGTCGCCGGTGAGCACGCCGCCCTGGACGGCAGCGCCGTCGGCAACGACCTCGTCGGGGTTCACGGACATGTTGGGCTGCTTGCCGGTCATGGTCTTGACCAGATCCTGGACGGCGGGCATACGGGTGGAGCCGCCGACGAGGATGACCTCGGTCAGATCGGAGAGCTTGAGCTTAGCGTCGCGCAGGGCGTTGGTGACAGGCTGCTTGCAGCGCTCGAGCAGGTCGCGGGTGATCTTCTCGAACTCGGCGCGGGTCAGCGTGTAGTTGAGGTGCAGCGGGCCAGACTGGTTCATGGTGATGAACGGCAGGTTGATGGTGGACTGCTGGGCGGCGGAGAGCTCCTTCTTGGCGTTCTCGGCGGCCTCCTTCAGACGCTGCAGGGCCATGGGGTCCTGACGCAGGTCGACACCGTTCTCCTGCTGGAACTTATCGGCCATCCAGTCGATGACGCGCTGATCCCAGTCGTCGCCGCCCAGGTGGTTGTCACCCGAGGTGGACAGGACCTCAAACACGCCGTCAGCGAGGTCGAGGATGGAGACGTCGAAGGTGCCGCCGCCCAGGTCGAAGACCAGGATGCGCTGGTCGGAGCCCTGCTTGTCCAGGCCATAGGCCAGAGCAGCAGCGGTCGGCTCGTTGACGATACGCTTGACGTTAAGGCCGGCGATCTTACCGGCGTCCTTGGTGGCCTGGCGCTGGGCGTCGTTGAAGTAGGCCGGGACGGTGATGACGGCGTCGGTGACGGTCTCGCCCAGGTACTTCTCGGCGTCGGCCTTCATCTTTGCGAGCACCATGGCGCTCACCTGCTCGGCGGTGTAATCCTTGCCCTCGATGTCGACGACGGCACGGCCGCCCTGGCCCTCCTTGACCTCATACGGCACGGTCTTGATCTCGGAGGTGCACTCGGAGTACTTGCGGCCCATGAAGCGCTTGATGGAGAACACGGTGTTCTTGGGGTTGGTGACCGCCTGGTTCTTAGCGGCCTTGCCCACGACGCGGTCGCCGTCGGCACGGAAGCCCACGACGGACGGGGTGGTGCGGTCGCCCTCGGCGTTCACGATAATGGTCGGAGAACCGCCCTCGAGAACGGCCATTGCGGAGTTAGTAGTACCAAGGTCGATACCAAGAATCTTACTCATTAGAAATTCCCTCTCTCTTTTGCGTTTGCACCGACTCGGCGGTCTGCCGCGCGGTGTTTCGGCTTGTCTTTCAGGATGTAGTGTATCCCCTTATGGGCTGGAATATACAAAATCTAAGTCAATTCATATAAGATTTCTTATCTCTGAGAGTTTAGGTTCTCAAATGTGCAGGTAGATGCACTGTTTGAGTTCTCGGCAGATCTATTGAGATCTATGTAGAGTTGACTGAGGTTTGGGCCCGAAGGTGTCTGGGGCTGCCTTGCGGAAAGGGTATCCCGGTCTGAGCGCGAATTCTGGGACACAGTTTCCGCTGGGCGGTCCAACCGGAAACTGTATCCCGTTTTTCGGCCAAATAACGGGATGCCCTTTCCGCAGGCGCGCTCAATAGCTCAATATTTCAAGTCACCTTTAGCTAACATTTGCGCAGCTCAGCGGCCCCACCTGCGCGTTTTTAGTAAACCTTGGCATACTCGGCGAACGGTATGAAGATGCCGGTCAGAGGGTATTGCAAACGGTCGCTCCCGTGGTATGTTTTTACCCGAATCACACCGACGCACATCGCCTGTAGCGTCGGTCAACAGAGAGGAAACTACCATGGCTCATCCCGTAATTGATGCCGACGAGTGCATCGCTTGTGGCGTTTGCGTCGACTCCTGCCCCGCTGGCGTTCTGGAGCTCCAGGACGTCGCTACCGTCGCTGACGAGGACTCCTGCGTCGCCTGTGGCGCTTGCCAGGACGCTTGCCCCGCCGGCGCGATCACCGAGATCGTCGAGGAGTAACAACTCCCCCGCTTGCACACTCACAAGTACACCGTGCACAAAAGGAGGCCTCCGCATCGCCGCGGAGGCCTCCTTTTTTGTGCGGATAACCAATTAGGCACCATCGCAGGTTGAGCTCACGTCAGCGAAAACGTCCCTAAGCGAGCAAGGTGACGTGAAAGAGGAGGGAAGCGTACTTTGGTACGCGACCGACGATTGAACGTCAGATTGCCGCTTAGGGACGTTTGCAGCATCGGCTACGATAGATCGTCCTCGTAAGGCATTAAATCGGCAAGGTAGCCTTTCTCCTTGAGCATGGCCTCGATCTCGTCGAGGGTCTGCTCGTCTTCCGCCGCGATGCGATGGAAGTGGTAGCCGCTCGTCACCGTCAGCAGCGGGAAGCTCTTGCCGCTGGCGATGCCCTCTAGGTAGCGCTCGACATCGCGGCGGTTGCGGATGTCCAGGTCGGCCGTGATCTTGCCGTACACGCGGTGATTGACGATCACGTTGAGCACGGCGCCACCGGCGTCGACGATACTCGTGAGCTCATCGCCTGCCTGCTCCACGCTGTGGCGAACCTTGACCAAGCGCGTGGGCACGGCGGGGCTGCTGGGGGCCTCCTGCAGCACGTAGCCGCGGTTGGTCGCCACGATATCGTGCCCATCGGCACGCAACAGGGCAATATCCTGAACCACGACCTGACGGCTCACGCCAACCTCGCGGGCAAGTGCGCTGCCCGAAACGGGCTCCTTGGCTCCTTCGAGCACGCCCATGATGGCACGGCGACGCTCGCGGGCGTTCATTATTTACCGTCCAGCAGACGCAGGTGCTTAAGCGAGAGGTCGAGGATCGGCGCAGAGTGCGTCAGGGCGCCCGAGCTAATATAGTCGACACCCAGATCGGCCAGGGCGCGAATGTTGCTGGCGTCCACGTTGCCCGAGCACTCGGTCTTGGCGCGACCGGCGATAAGCTCGATGGCGGCGGCCATGTCGTCATGGGTCATGTTGTCGAGCATGATAATGTCGGCACCGGCCTCCACGGCTTCGCGCACCATGTCCAGGTTCTCGCACTCAATCTCAACTGTCGTGGTAAACGACGCATGGGCGCGCGCCATCTCGATCGCGCGCGTCACGCCACCGGCGGCATCGATATGGTTGTCCTTGAGCATGACGGCCGTCGACAGGTTGTAGCGGTGGTTGCTGCCGCCGCCAATCTCAACCGCCGCCTTCTCAAACACGCGCATGCCCGGCGTGGTCTTGCGCGTGTCGACGAGCACGGTCTTGGTTCCCTCGAGCGCCGCGGCCATGCTGTGCGTGTAGGTAGCGATGCCGCTCATGCGCTGCAGGTAGTTGAGCGCCACGCGCTCACCCGAAAGCAGCACGCGCGCATCGCCGCGCACCTGACCCACATGGTCGCCGGCGTGCACCTCGTCGCCATCGGCAACGTCGAGCAGCACCGAGCTCTGCGAATCCAGCAGCTCAAAGGTACGGGCAAACACATCCAAGCCGGCGATGATGCCGTCGGCCTTGGCGATAAGCTCAACGGTAGCGGGACGCGCCGTGGGGCACACGCTCGCCGTGCTCACGTCCTCAAACGTAATGTCCTCGCGCAGAGCCTGCAAAATCAGATCATCGACGACGAGCTTCATGGTAATGGGATTCATGGTCTACTCCTCTGCGGCCTGCGTGCCGGCGGCACGGGCCAAATCATCGATTGCAAGGGTATCGGAACTCAGGGCGCGATGGCGTCCATCGAGCGCGGGCTCGCCCGCCTGCTCCACGGCCAGCGACTCGCCGGTGCGCATGTACCACGCGGCGCGACGACCCCAGACCAGCGCCTCGAGCAGACTATTTGATGCAAGGCGATTCTTGCCGTGAACGCCGTTGCAAGCCGTCTCGCCCGCGGCGTAGAGCTCGGGCATCGAAGTGCGGCCGTCCTTATCGACCCATACGCCGCCCATAAAGTAGTGCTGCGTGGGCGTAACGGGGATGGGCTCGTCCAAGATGTCGCGGCCGTCCTCAAGGCAGCGCGCGCGAATGTTGGCAAAGTGCCCAGTCACCACGTCGCGCTCGACGGGGGCAAAGCTCAGCCACTCGTGCTCGGTGCCGTCCTGCTTCATCTGCTCGCGGATGGCGGCAGCGACAACGTCGCGCGGCTGCAACTCGTCGGTAAAACGCTCGCCGGCGGCATTGAGCAGAATCGCGCCCTCACCGCGGCAGCTCTCGCTGATCAGGAACGTACGGCCTGGCTGCGGCGAGAACAGGCCCGTGGGATGGATCTGCACGTAGTCCAGGTGCTCCATCTTAATGCCGTGCTCCTGCGCGATGTAGCAGGCGTCGCCCGTGAGCTGCGGGTAGTTGGTCGAATGGTCGTATACGCCACCGATGCCGCCCGTCGCCCACAGCGTATGGCGGGCATGGATCTTAAACGGCTTACCGACATGCACGCCCTCAGCGGCATTTGCCAGCTCGTCGGCGGGGCGAGCTGAATCGTCCTCGTCCACGGCAACAGCGACGACACCAGTGCACACCGTGGCCCCATCGCGCTCGGCCGTCAGGATGTCGGTCATGGCAACGTGTTCGAGAATCTGCACGTTGTCCAGCTTGCGGACGGCCTGAAGCAGCTTGGTCGTAATCTCCTTGCCCGTAATGTCGGCATGGAAGGCAATGCGCGGACGGCTGTGCGCGCCCTCGCGGGTAAAGTCGAGGCCGCCATCGGCCTTGCGCTCAAAATCCACGCCCATCGCTAGCAGGTCGTTGATGACCGAGCGGCTCGAGCGGATCATGATGTCGACGCTCTCGCGGCGGTTCTCGTAATGGCCGGCGTGCATGGTGTCCTCAAAGAAGGCATCGTAGTCCGAGCCCTCGGGCAGCACGCAGATGCCGCCCTGCGCGAGCATCGAATCGCACTCGTCGACCGCGCCCTTGGAGAGCATGATCACGCGCGTACTCGTCGGCAGGTTGAGCGCCGCGTACAGGCCCGCCACGCCGCAGCCGGCAATGACGACGTCGCACTCCATATCGGGGTATTGCTTGGTTTCCACAGGAATCCTCTCCCTTGAATGTGACATAAGGAACCGTCCCTCATGCCACATTGTTCTAGCGTGCTGCGTACTCGAGCATGCGGTCGAGCGTGAGCTTGGCCTGGTCTGCCGCCTCGTCCGAGACGCCGATCTGCACCTCGCCCTCACCCGTCTCCAGGCAGCGCACGAGCTTTTCGAGCGTGATGAGATCCATGTTGACGCAGGTGGGCTGCACCGCGGGGAAGTAGAACTTCTTGCCGGTGCCCTGGCAGCGGCGCTCGAGCTCGTAGAGCACACCGCGGACCGTCACGATAATGAACTCGCTCGCGTCCGACTCCTCGGCGTACTTGATAATGCCGGCGGTGGAGCCGATGTAGTCGGCCTCGGCCAGGACGTCGGCCTTGCACTCGGGATGCGCCAGCACGAGCGCGTCGGGGTGGGCCTCCGTCGCGTCGACGATCTGCTCGACGGAGATGATGTGATGGCGCGGGCAGTAGCCGTTGTTGAGGATGACGTGCTTTTGCGGCACCTGCTCGGCTACGAAACGGCCCAGGTTTTGGTCGGGAATGAACAGGATATGCTGCTGCGGCAGCTCGGACACGATCTTAACGGCGTTGGAGCTGGTGACGCACACGTCGCTCCAGCTCTTGATCTCGACCGTGGAGTTGACGTAGCAGACCACGGCCAGGTCGTCGCCGTACTCGGTGCGCGCCGCGTCGACCGTCTCGCGCTTGACCATGTGAGCCATGGGGCAGTCCGCGCCCGGCTCGGGCAGCAGCACGGTCTTGGTGGGGTTGAGCAGCTTGGCGCTCTCGCCCATAAACTCCACGCCGCACAGCACGATAGTCTGCTGCGGTAAGCTCTTGGCAAGCTTTGCCAAGTAGAAGCTGTCGCCGACGTAATCGGCAACGGCTTGGACCTCGGGCGCCACATAGTAGTGCGCCAGAATCACCGCATCACGCTGGGTTTTTAATTGCTGAATGGCCTCGACGAGCTCTGCGGGCACCAGTGCCGCGCGCTCCGTTGCCGTCGTTGCCGATGCTAGGCCGGCCGCGATATCGCGTGCAAGCTCCGACGCATCCATGTTCGCGCTCTGTGCCATCAAGGCCCCTCTCTTTTGGCGAATCTTGGGGCTTTAGTATGACACCTAGGTTTACAGCTGACAAGACAGCTGTAAACCTAGGTGTAAAGTTGGAATAAAGATTCAATTTTGGGGCGGATCCATTTTCGAACTGGCAAGCTGAGGATAGCCGAAAATGGACCCGCCCCAAGATTCGAGCGGCCCGTTTTGTCCTGGGCCAAGGGGCGGTGGTCAAAAAAGGCCAAATATGAGTACTGTCACCAGGTGGCGCGCGCAGACGTGGTGTAAGAGCGTCCCGAGGTCCGTCGCTGCAAGTC
>CALJCO010000146.1 GCA_938023905.1 uncultured Collinsella sp.
ACTACCTGCGCTATACCGACCCGCACAACACCGAGCTGCCCTTCTCCAAGGAAGCCGCCGACCGTTGGATGCCCGTCGATAACTACATCGGCGGCATCGAGCACGCCATTCTGCACCTGCTCTACAGCCGCTTCTTTACCAAGGCACTGCGCGACCTGGGCCTGCTGAGTGTGGACGAGCCCTTCACCAACCTGCTGTGCCAGGGCATGGTCAAGGACGAGAACGGCGACACCATGTCCAAGTCCAAGGGCAACGTCGTGCCCCCGAGCTCGGTCATCGAGCCCTACGGCGCCGACACCATGCGTCTGGCGATCCTGTTTATCGCCCCGCCCGAGAAGGACTTCGACTGGGATCCCAAGGCCGTTGAGGGCGCCAACCGCTTCATCAAGCGCGCCTGGCGTATCGTTTGGCAGCTCGTCCAGTCCGGCGACGCCAACGTGGCCTTCGACAAGTCCGCGCTCGACGAGGTTGCGATGAAGCTCTATCGCGAGCGTCACCGCACCATCGCCAAGTGCACCGAGGACTTCGATCGCGGCCAGTTCAACACCGCCATCTCGGCCGTCATGGAACTCGTCAATGCCGCGAGTGCCTACCTCAATGCTACTGAGGGCGCTTCCCGTGACAAGGCGCTGTGCTACGGCGTGGCTAAGGATATCGTGAGCGTCCTTGCCCCCATCTGCCCGTTCTGGGCCGACGAGCTGTGGCACGAGGCGCTCGGCTGCGAGGGCAACGCCTACACCGCCGCCTGGCCCGAGTTCGACCTGGCCGAGTCCGTTGAGGACACGGTGCAGATCGTGGTCCAGGTGCTTGGTAAGGTCCGCGGCCGCGTCGAGGTGGCCCGCAATGCCTCCAATGAGGATATGCAGGCCGTCGCCGAGGCCGCCGTCGCCAAGTGGCTCGAGGGCAAGACGGTCGTCAAGGCCATCTGCGTGCCCGGCAAGCTGGTCAACCTGGTGGTCAAGTAAGCACTGCGCGCTTAACTGACGCATAAAAGACGAGGGACGATCCGGTTGGGTCGTCCCTCGTTTTGTGTTGTCTGCCCTGCTTAGTCAGTGTGTCGCACCGTCTTCTACGGGATGTGTACCAGGTCCCTAAAGTAAACGTTGCCCGTTGCCTCTTCGAACATCCAAATGTTGAGGTAGATGTCGTTGAGGTCGTTGTACACATCAAAGTCCGGGTCGTCGAAGGTGCCTACAAAGGTGAGCATGGCGCGCGTTTCCTCGCCCGCTGCGACCTGCTGGCGCATGCGCACATCGCGGACCACGCCGTTGACGTAGGCATAGAAGTCCACATCGCCAAACATCATGTCGACATCGGTGTTGTTTGTCACCGCAAAGACCAACGCGGCGTCGCCGTAGCCATCCGTGTCCTTGCCCACGCAGATAACATGGACGTTCTCGTCTGCCTCAAGGTCGATGGGGAACTGTTCTTGGGAATCGGGACCCAGGCCCTGGGGATCGACGATGTCTTCGTTTATTTTGTCGAAGCTCTCCGATAGCGTCGTTTTCTCGATGGCTTTGGTGCTGCCAGGGTTCGGTTCGCATGTTCCGGTTTTGCCATTCGTGTTGCCGCAGCCTAAGAGGGCCAACGAGCACGTTGCGATGGCGAGTGCAGTCATGCAGGGGGTTCCTAGGCGTTTCATGGGTGCCTCCTTGCCGTAGAGGATTTGGAAAGGTTCGTCGTTGCGCGACTTGCTGGCCGGCTTGTTACAGAATGTCCCTTAGCTTAAGTCTGATCGATAGGGGCTCGGGGAGGAATGCCCTTGGGGTCCGAACGGGCCTGTGGATTGGGACGCATGGCCCGTTTTGGGACTGTTGAGGTTGCTCCGCATGGGGCTCTTCGGTCAATTGTCCTCTTCTTGTGGAGAACCTGTGCGCACGCTGACCTGCAGATTCGTACTGTGCTTGCGCGTTTCCGCAGCTATTGGTATAGTTTGCTTGCAAATGAAGTTGTAATTGAAAGAAGTGGGGTTTCGGCCCCGCTTCTTTTTTGTATGGATGGAGGTGCCGCAATGGTCAAGACCAAGACCGAGCAGGCGATCATCGACGCGCTCGAGGCCGTTGCTCCCCAGCACGATGTCGACATTGTCGACGTTGAGCTCGTGGGTGCCACCAAGGCCCCCTGCGTGCGTGTGCGTATCGAGGGTGCCGAGGGCCAGAGCCTGTCGCTCAATGACGTCACGGCCAACACCAAATGGGTCGGCGATGTGATTGAGGAGCTCGACCCCATCTCTTCGAGCTATACGCTCGAGGTGTCGAGCCCGGGTATGGCGCGCCCGCTGCGCCGCCCGCGTGACTTTGCCCGCTTTGTGGGCGAGAACTGCGAGCTCACCTCCACCGCCACCGAGGGCCGTCGCAAGTACGCCGGCAAGATTGCCGCCGCCACCGAGACGAACGTGACCCTCGAGCTCGAGGACGGCGAGTCCGTTACCCTCGAATTCTGCGATGTTAAAAAGTGCAAGTTGAAGCCCACCTACGACTTCAAGCCCGCGAAGGAAGGAAAGTAAGATGGCAGCATCCGACATGATGTCCGCCCTGATGGAGCTTTGCCAGGAGAAGCACATCGACCAGCTCTACCTGATCGACCGCCTGGAGCAGTCGCTCGCCAAGAGCTATGCCGAGATCCTGCATCTTGAGTGGGGCGCTAAGGTGACCATCGACCGCACCACCGGCAAGATCTACGTCTACCGCCTGGAGCCGATCGACGATTCCATGGACGAGGAGGGCAACTTCACCGAGTTCGAGGAGATCGACGTCACCCCCAAGAACACGAGCCGCATCGCTGCCCAGCACGCCAAGGCCGAGATCAACGCCATCGTGCGTAACTCCGCCCGCGAGCAGATCTACGAGGAGTTCTCCGGCCGCATCGGTGACCTCATCAGCGGTACCGTGCTGCAGTCCACGCCCGACTTCACGATCGTCAAGATTCGCGAAGGCGTCGAGGCCGAGCTGCCGCACTTCGATCAGCGTCGTTACGAGAACGAGCGCAACGAGCGTCCGATGGGCGAGCGCTACCTGCACAATCAGCACATCAAGGCCGTGATCATCGACGTTCGCGACCCCAACTCCAACCTGCAGCCGGTTCGTGGCGAGCACAGCCGTCCGCCGATTGTCATCTCCCGTACCCACCCCGAGCTCATGCGTCGTCTGTTTGAGCAGGAGGTGCCCGAGATCTATGAGGGCACCGTCCAGATCAAGTCAATCGCCCGCGAGCCCGGCCAGCGTTCCAAGGTTGCCGTCCACTCGCTCGACGACCGTCTGGATCCCGTGGGTGCCTGCGTCGGCCCCAAGGGCAGCCGTGTTCGCGCTGTCGTGGGCGAGCTCCGTGGCGAGCGCGTCGACGTCATCCTGTGGGATGCCGATCCTGCCGTCTACGTCGCCAACGCCCTGTCGCCCGCTAAGGTCACCCGCGTCCTCATCGACGAGGAGAAGGCCTACGCCGGCGTCATCGTCCCCGACGACCAGCTGTCCCTCGCCATCGGCAAGGAAGGCCAGAACGCCCGCCTCGCTGCGCGCCTGACCGGCTGGCACATCGACATCAAGTCCGAGACGCTTGCCGCCGACATCCTCAAGAACGTTCCCGTTCACGAGGAGCCCGCCGCCGACCTGATCGGTGACGAGGAGGACGAGGATGTCCGCCGCTGCGAGTATGTGTCCGAGGACGGCATCCAGTGCCGCAACCAGGCTCGTCCCGGCTCCCGTTTCTGCGGTGTCCACGACACCGACGCCTTCGATGATGCGGAGGACCTGATCTAGCGCGCGGTCGCGCCGGGCGGGCCCCGGCGCGTCTCCCACGCTCGTTCAGTCTCTAGGCACCCAAGGTGCCAGAAAGGGTAGGTGAAGTCATATGGCAAAAGTCCGTGTGTCCACCTTGGCCAAAGAGTTCGGCATGACCTCCAAGGAACTGATGGGTCATCTCGCCGATATGAAGATTCCCGCTAAGTCCGCTTCCTCCACCTTGGAGGACGCCTATGTCGCCATGGTCCGCAAGCAGCTCGCCTCGGTGATCGAGGCCCGCGCTCAGGAAGTCGAGGCCGCCAAGCAGGCCGAGGAGCAGGCGGCTGCCGCCGAGGAAGCCGCACGCGCTGCCGAGGCCGAGCGCGAGCGCATCGCCGCCGAGAAGGCCCGCGAGGAGGAGCGCCGCCAGTTTGCCGCAGCCCAGGCTGCCGAGGAGGCTGCCCGCGCCGAGGCCGAGGCCAAGAAGAAGGCCGAGCAGGAGCGCCTTGCCCGCGAGAAGGAGGAGGCTGCCCGCGAGGCCCAGCGCCGCGCCGTTCCCGCTTCCGACTCCGGTTCGCGCTTCCGTTCGCTGCTCGACCAGATCGCCGCACAGGAGACCGTGCTCAAGGAGAAGAAGGACGCCGAGGACAAGGCCAAGGCCGAGCGCGCCGCCGAGCGCGGTAACCGTCGTGGCGGCAACAACGACCGCCGCGGTGGCCGTCGCAACGATCGTAACGCCTCCGACAGCAACTCCGAGCGCAACGCCTCCGAGAGCCGTCCGCACAGCCATCGCACCAACGCCAGCAACAACGTCGCTGCTGGCATGGACTTCCCCAACCCTGATAAGCAGGGCAAGGGCAAGAAGCGCAAGGGCGGTCACAACAACGAAGAGGACCACTACAGCCGTATGGCTCGCGAGGCCGAGGAGTACAGCCGCGAGAAGGTGCTCGAGGAGGCCCGTGCCGCCGTCGAGGAGGCCTCTCGCGAGTCCACCGGTCGCCGCAAGAAGCGCAAGGAGAAGCGCGAGCGCGAGGCTGCCAAGGCTCAGGAGGAGCGCAAGATAGAGGAGGCGCTGGCCCAGGGCGTGAACCCCGAGGAGCTCGACGCCATCAAGGTCTCCCAGGGCGTTACCGTCCAGGAACTCGCCGAGGCACTTGACGTTCCGGCCAACGACATCATCAAGCGCCTGTTCCTGTTGGGCACGCCGCTCACCATGACACAGTCCATGTCTGACGACCTCGTCGAGCTCGTTGCCGACGACCTGGGCCGCCAGATCAAGATCATCACCCCCGAAGAGGAGAACACCTTCTCGTTCTACGACGATCCCGCCGACCTTAAGCCGCGTGCCCCGGTCGTCACCGTCATGGGCCACGTCGACCACGGCAAGACTTCGCTGCTCGACGCCATCCGTCACACCGGCGTCGCTGCCGGCGAGGCAGGCGGCATTACCCAGGCAATCGGTGCTTCGCAGGTTATGATCAACGACCGCAAGATCACCTTCATCGATACCCCGGGCCATGCCACCTTTACGGCCATGCGTGCCCGCGGCGCCAAGGTGACCGACATCGTCATTCTGATCGTGGCTGCCGACGACGGCGTCATGCCCCAGACCATCGAGTCGATCAACCACGCCAAGGCCGCCGGTGTTCCCATTGTCGTCGCCGTCAACAAGATCGATAAGCCGGGTGCCAACCCCGACCGCGTGCGCCAGGAGCTCACCGAGTACGGCATCATCCCCGAGGAGTGGGGCGGACAGAACATGTTCGTCAATATCTCGGCCAAGCAGAAGATCGGTATCGACGACCTGCTCGAGACCGTCCTACTCCAGGCCGACGTGCTCGAGCTCAAGGCCAACCCCGATACGTTCGCTTCGGGCAACGTCCTCGAGGCTAAGCTCGACAAGGGCCGCGGCTCGGTTGCCACGGTGCTCGTGACCCGCGGTACTCTGCACGTGGGCGATACGCTGGTCGCCGGCCTTACCTACGGCCGCGTCCGCGCCATGCTCGACCCCAAGGGCAACGCCGTCACCGAGGCCGGTCCCTCCGACGCCGTCGAGATCCTGGGCCTGCAGTCCGTCCCCAACGCCGGCGATGAGTTCCGCGTGTTCGAGGACGAGCGCGAGGCTCGCGCCCTGGCCGACGAGCGTTCGCTCAAGGCCCGCATCGAGGAGCAGAGCCGCGTGAAGCATGTGACGCTCGAGAACCTCTTTGAGACCATCGCCGACGCCGAGGTCAAGGAACTCAACCTGATCATCAAGGCCGACGTCCAGGGTTCTATCGAGGCCCTTCAGGACTCCCTCGACAAGATGGACCAGTCCGAGGTGCGCATCAACACGATCCACTCCGCCGTTGGCGCCATCAACGAGACCGACGTCGTTCTGGCCGACGCCTCCAACGCCATCATCATCGGCTTTGGCGTCCGTCCCGACGGCAAGGCCCGCTCCGCCGCCGAGCGCGAGGGCGTCGAGATCCGTTGCTACGACGTCATCTACAAGTGCCTCGAGGACCTCGACGCAGCCCGTATCGGCATGCTCAAGCCCACCGAGGTCGAGGTTTCCACGGGCACCGCGACCGTTCTGGACACCTTCAAGGTGCCCAAGGTCGGTATCGCCGCCGGTGTCCGCGTCGAAGAGGGCGAGATCGCCGCGACCGATTCCGTGCGCCTGGTGCGCGACGGTATCGTGGTCTTCAACGGTAAAATCGCCTCGATGCGCCACTACAAGGACGAGGCCAAGAGCCTTAAGAGCGGCTCCGAGGGCGGTATTGGCCTGGAGAACTTCCAGGACATCAAGCCTGGCGACACCATTGAGGGCTACCGCATCGATCAGGTTGCCCGTACCGAGTAGGGGGTAGCGCTATGAAGCAAACGCAGGCAACCCGCCGTTTGGGCGAGCAGCTTCGCGAGAAGCTCGGTTATATCCTGCTCTTTGAGGTTTCCGATCCGCGTCTCGACCTGGTCACCCTGACCGCGGTCGAGGTCGCGGTGGACCGTTCGTTCGCGCGCGTGTACGTGTCGTGCGACGCGAGCCGCTACGACGAGGTCATGGAGGCGCTCGCCAGCGCCAAGGGCCGCATCCGTAGCCTGTTGGCCCGCTCGCTCGATTGGCGCGTCACGCCCGAGCTCGATTTTCGCATCGATCGCTCGACCGATGAGGCCGAGCGCATCACGCGTGCGCTGGAAAACGTTCCCGCCACGCTTGCGATCGAAAAGGACGAGGACGGCTATCCAATTGCGGATGCCGCCCAGGAGGCAGCTTTAGATGAGTAATTCCGCCGACCTCGCATCGTGCGAGTCTGCAGATATTCAGCGACGCATCCTCGAGCTCATCGAGGATGCGTCCTCCATTGCGATTTCGGGACATACGTCTCCCGATGGCGACGCCCTGGGCTCCGTGCTGGGTCTGGGCCTCTCGCTTAGGAAGTTTTTTCCCAACAAGGACATTGCCCTGCTGCTGGCAGACGATGACCCGGTTCCGCGCATCTACCGCTTTATGGAGGGTGCCGACCGTCTGGTGCCGGCATCTGCGTATACTGGCAATCCGGACCTGTTCATTTCGGTGGACGTGCCGGTCGTCGAGCGTCTGAACAACTCCGCCGAGGTGCTCCGCCGCTCGTCGCATGTGGTGTGCTTCGATCACCATCCGGCGCGCGAGGAATTTGCCGAGCTGAGCCTGAGGTGCGTCGACGCCGCGGCCTGCGCCATGATCATCGACCGCTTTTTGGACAATTGCGGCATTGTGGCTCGCGATGGTGTCGCGACCTGCCTGCTGTGCGGCCTGGTGACCGATACCGGTCGTTTTCAGTATCAAAACGCCGATGCCGCCGCGTTCCATGCAGCCTCGCGTCTGGTTGCCCACGGTGCCGATCCGGCGCGTGTGGCACTCGAGGTCTACCAGAGCATGCGCGTTGAGTTTTTGCACCTCAAGTCCATCGTTATGGGCCGCATCAAGACGGTGGCCCACGGGCGCGTCGCGTATAGTTACGCGTACCAGAGTGACCTTGAGGCTTGCGGTGTCACCTCGGATGAGTGCGACGGCCTGGTCGATGTGGTTCGCTCGGTGATGGGCGTCGAAGTCTGCCTGTTCCTGAAGGGCATTGAGGGCGATAGCAAGGTGCGCGGCAACCTGCGCTCCAAGGGCGACCTCAACGTGTCCGAGATCGCTGCTGCTTTTGGCGGAGGCGGACATCCCGCTGCCGCCGGTTTCTCCAACAACGGAACGATTCTCGAGACGCTCACCGTGGCACTTCCCATGCTGGCCGAGCTGGTAGGGGAGGATCCCGCTTCAGTGACTGTCGAGCTTTAACTTTTTGGATGGTACATGGCTCGTCGTACGCCTTCTCAACTGAATATGCTGCTCGCCGTCGATAAGCCGGTGGGCTGCACGTCCCACGATGTGGTCTCGCAATGTCGGCGCGCCCTCCATGAGCGTCGCGTCGGCCATGCCGGCACGCTCGACCCCATGGCATCGGGTGTCATGGTGGTGGGTGTTGGCCAGGCTACTCGTTTGCTGGGCATGCTAACCCTCGATACCAAAAGCTATGTCGCCGACATCTCGTTTGGCGCCGAGACCAATACCGATGATGCGGAGGGCGAGGCGGTCCGCACGGTGGCTATTGCCAACGAGCTGCGCGATCCTGCCTATGCCCGTGAGCGCTTGGCGGCTATGCTGGGTCCGCAGATGCAGGTGCCGCCGGCGTTTTCGGCTATCTCGGTCAATGGCGTTCGCGCCTACAAGTCTGCTCGCGAGGGCAATGCGGTGGACCTACCTCCGCGTCCCGTCGAGGTCTATGCCGCCGACCTGATCGCCGTGGGAGGCGAAGGTGATACGTGTGTGTGGACCGTGGCGTTCTCGGTGAGCAAGGGTACCTATATCCGTGCGCTCGCTCGCGATTTGGGCCGCGCCTGCGAGAGCGCCGCGCACATTTCCGCGCTGCGCCGCACGGCCTCCGGTGTTGTTTCCATTGGCGCTTGTCATGCGGTCGAGGAGCTTTCTCCCGAGTCCGCGGCTGGCTTTGCCCTGGATCCCATTGCGGCCCTGGGCGCCACGCGTGTTGACTTGCCGGGCAATCTTGCCGACGACCTGCTCTGCGGCCGACGCATTCCCGTTGAGCGTGCGCTTGCCGATTTCGATACCGCGAAGGCGCCTTTTGCGTTGGTGCTCGATGGGGGACTCAAGGCGCTCGCCCGCATCGAGGGTGGCCGCTTTGTCATGGAGCATGTCTTTCCGCAGGCCATCGGCGGTGTTCGATGATGTTGTCCGCTCACGAGCTCGCGCGTATTTTTTTCGCGGGCGAGTCGGACGAGGCTCACATCGTTACTGCCGATGCGTTTGATAAGTGTGAGCACCTGGGTGCTGCCTCGATCGCCATTGGCGTGTTCGATGGCGTGCACCGTGGACACCAGGAGCTCATTGCGGCGCTTGTCCGTGACGCCCGTGCCCATGGCTGTAAGGCGGTCGTGGTCACTTTCGATCCCGATCCGGACGTTGTGGTGAGTCCTTCGCCCGCTCAAAAATTGATGACGACGTCCGACCGTCTACATGCCTTGGCTCAGACCGGGGTCGATGCGGTGGTGGCCGTTCCCTTTACGCCTGAGGTTGCGGCACTCGACCATGTCGGTTTTCTCGCACTGCTGTCACGCGTGGTCGACATTCGTTCGATTCGCGTTGGCAGCGACTTTAGGCTGGGTCGTGGCGGTGCTTCTGGTGTTGACGAGATGCGCACCTGGGGTGCCAAGCGCGGCGTTGACGTATACGGGCACGACCTGCTTTGCGAGGGCGGTGAGGCCATTTGCGCCACCCGCATTCGTCATGAGCTGGGACAGGGCCATGTGGAGCTTGCTGCTGAGTTACTCGGCCGCCCGTATATGGTGCGCGGCGGTGTTATT
>CALJCO010000147.1 GCA_938023905.1 uncultured Collinsella sp.
TCAGGCTCAGGATATGCGACCCTATCGGCAACATTTATTATTAAACAAGCTCTAAGTCGATTATTTGCCGCCGAAGCAGGCACGCACCACCTCGGCGTCGTCGAAATGATGTTTCACGCCGCGTATCTCCTGGTAATCCTCGTGCCCCTTTCCGGCGATGAGGACCACGTCGCCGGGGCGGGCGGTCTCCACGGCCCGGGCAATGGCCTCGGCGCGGTCGATGATGCTGACGGCTCCGGCGCGGAGGGCGTCGGTGTCGAGTCCCGCCTCCATGTCGCGGAGGATTTCAGCCGGGTCCTCGAAGCGGGGATTGTCCGAGGTGAGAATGAGACTGTCGGAGAGGGTTGCGGCCTCGCGGGCCATGATGGGGCGTTTGCCTTTGTCGCGGTTGCCTCCGGCGCCCACCACGGTGATTATGCGGCCTTTGGTGCCGACAACTTCGCGGATGGCGTTGAGCACGTTGACCAGCGCGTCGGGGGTGTGGGCGTAGTCCACGATGGCGGTGACGCCCGAGGGGGAGCGGAAGGGCTGGAAGCGGCCGGCCACGGGCACCAGGCGGCTCATGGCCACCAGCACCTGCTCAGGATCCCAACCCAGAGCCACGGAGGCGCCATATACGCCGGTGAGGTTGTAGGCGTTGAAGCGGCCTGTGAATGCCACCTCCACCTCCCGGCCGTTGAGACTCAGGAGGGTACCGTCGAGACGGCTCTCGATTATTTTGCCGCGGAAGTCGGCCATGGAGCGGAGAGAATATGTGAGCCGGCGGGCGGCGGTGTTCTGGAGCATCACCGCGCCGTTGCGGTCGTCGATGTTGGTCAGGGCGAAAGCGTCGGCGGGGAGAGAGTCGAAAAAGCTCTTCTTGGCGTCGCGGTAGTTCTCGAATGTCTTGTGATAGTCGAGATGGTCGCGGGTGAGGTTGGTGAAGATGCCGCCGGCGAAAGTCAGACCGGCTATGCGGTGCTGGTGGGCGGCATGCGAGCTGACCTCCATGGCTGCGTAGGTGCATCCGGCGTCGACCATGCGGGCAAGCAGGGCGTTGATGGTCAGCGGGTCGGGGGTGGTCTGCGAGGCGTGGACGGCCTCGGTGTCGACATAGTTCACCACGGTCGACAGCAAACCGGCGCGGTAGCCCATCAGCCGGGCCATCTCATAGATGAGGGTGGCAGTGGTGGTCTTGCCGTTGGTGCCGGTGACGCCCACCAGGCGCAGCCTGGCCGACGGATTGCCATACCAGTTGGATGCCAGCTGCCCTAAGGCTATGGCGGAGTCGCGCACCTGCACCACTGTGGCGCCCTGCGGCACCTCGGCGGGGATTTCCTCCACCACGATGGCGGCGAGGCCGCTTGAGAGAAGCGAAGGAATGAACGAGTGGCCGTCGACGGTGACGCCGCGCACGGCCACAAACATACCCCCCTCGGCCGCATTGCGCGAGTCGGAGGTGAGCGCTGTGATTTCCCTTTCGGCAGGACCCGATACCGAGACGATGTCGAGACCCTTTGTGAGTTCTCTTAGTTTCACTTTATGACGTAGTGTTTTTTATGCTGTTGTTATGTTGTTGTGGTTGATGTCGGATGGGATGGAAACGGAGAGGTCAGGGCGCCATGGAGAGTGTGACGCGGGTGCCGCGCGCAACAGGCTCACCGGCTGCGGGCGTCTGCTGTCGCACATAGCCCGAACCCTGCACGTGCACGTTGTAGCCCGCTTTCTCCAGGGTCACCACCGCCTCGCGGATGCCCAGACCGAGCACCGAGGGCACGGTGTTGCGTGGCTGAGGGTGCGGAGCGCGCGGATGCACCTCCTGTTTGATGCCGGCGGCATCGCGGATGGCTTTGTGGCGCCCCTGCTGGGTGGAGCCGTAGAGCATGGGGCGCGACTGCGGCGCGGGGTTGGCGGTGTAGTCCGAGGCATTGTCGAGCATACCGCGCGAATACATCTTCAGGGCAATGTTGCGCATCACCTGACCGGAGGTGGAGGCGGCGCCAAACATGTTGCGCTTGGGATGGAAGGTGAGCACCATGCATGAGTATTTGGGATTGTCGGCGGGGAAGAAACCGCAGAATGCCAGACGC
Source organism: uncultured Collinsella sp. (assembly GCA_938023905.1). Classification (GTDB taxonomy): domain Bacteria; phylum Actinomycetota; class Coriobacteriia; order Coriobacteriales; family Coriobacteriaceae; genus Collinsella. The sequence goes on from CALJCO010000147.1 coordinate 2,070, forward strand.
TTGCGGCCTGTGTTGTACTGACGGGTCTCGGGATCCACCGAGTAGCAGG
>CALJCO010000148.1 GCA_938023905.1 uncultured Collinsella sp.
TTCGCGCCTGCTGCCTGGGGTGACTTTGGGCTTGGTGCGAATTGAGGTCTAATACTTTTCCCGTGAAGTGAACGACCTTATTTGGACCCCCGAAGCATTGGCATTTTTTGATTGCTATGTCCTGCGGTTTTGCAGCGCGAATCCTGCGGTTTTGCGGTCTAAAGGTGTGGATGCTCCGGGACTTCGTTTTTACTCGTTCACTTCTCGGGAAAGTATTAGAGCTCGGCTGACAGGGGTACCGCTCTGGTGTCGATGCCCTGCGTCTTTTTCGCTTGATTAGGGAAAACAGTCTCGCTTAAGTAATTGCGAGCCCGCCCAGACGTATCTGCGGGGTTGTCTGTACAATTCGCGGTATTATGTTGCGGAGTTTTGAAGGGAGCCGCTGGTGGTCACGACGACGTTTGCTTCGCCTTTGGGCGAAATCTTGCTTGCCGCTGATGGCCGCGGTCTGACGGGGCTTTGGTTTGAGGGGCAGGAGCACTTTGGTTCCACGCTTCTTAAAGAAAGCGCCGAATACGTTGAGGGCACCGATGCAGTTTCGGGTGCCGGGGGCATGCAGACGGTAAATCCGGCCAATGGCGCGGCTTCTTCGGTGCTAGAGCGTTCTTGGGCTTGGCTCAACGCCTATTTTGCGGGGCAGGAGCCTCGGTTTACGCCGCCATTGCATTTGATTGGCACGGCGTTTCAGCGTGAGGTTTGGTTTGAGCTACTTTCAATTCCGCGTGGCGAGGTCGCTACGTATGGCGAGATCGCCCAGCGTGTTGCGGCTCGACATCGTGTGCCGGGAAATGAAGCGCCCGTTGTATCTCCTCGCGCGGTGGGGGCTGCGGTCGCTCGCAACCCTATTTCGATTATCGTGCCGTGCCATCGCGTGGTCGCGGCCGACGGATCGCTCAACGGATACGCCGGTGGACTGGATCGCAAGGAGTGGCTGCTGCGCCTCGAGGGTGCCTATCTATAAGCTGCAGGCGGCCGCAACGCCCATGCGGCAAGCGCGCTCGCTGTACGGGCGTTGTTTGCAGGGCGAGATGTGAAGCCGCCCGTTCCTTAAGTCCGACTAAGCTATAACCTTGCTTTTTTAAATATGCTCATCGACCTGCTAAGGCAGCACTAAGGCGAGTGCGGGTGCGCTATTATCGGCGCTCACGGAGCGCTTGGTGTTCTTGGCATGCATGGACGAGGGCTCGGCGGGCTTTACCATGGCGTCGATCGATCTTTCGGAGGCGGTGAACAAGGCGGCGGCGCCGTTTAAGTCGGTGGTGGTCTCAGGCGGTAAGCGCCTGTCGACGTCGATTGCGACCGGCGTGCGGACCCATGCCGATGCCGCGGCGGTGGCGCAGGTGGTTGAGTTGCTACTGGACAACGCCACGCGCTATGCGAGCGAGGGCAGCGTGATTGAGCTGAGCCTGTGCGCCGTTTCGCACGGCAAAGGCAAGGGCGCCGCCGAGCTTGTCGTATCGAACGCCGTGGACGAGCTGCCCGAGGGCGACCTGGACCGATTGTTCGATCGCTTCTATCGTGCGGATGCGTCGCGCAGCTCCAAGACGGGTGGCTCGGGCGTGGGCCTGTCCGTGGTGCGTGCCATCGCCGAGGCCCATGGAGGCGCCGCCACCGTATCCGGTCACGGCAACCAGATCACCTTCACCGTTTGCCTTTAAAACCTGCCAAAAAGGAACAGGTTTATTTTGGCAGGTTTTATCTGGGGAAACGTCCGCAGGAGAGGGCATGGGCGGTGTGAACATATGCATCTCTACCTGCTAAAATATAGGCATCGTTATTCGGCTCCTGAGTGGAAAGGAGACGGTCATGCAGTACGAGATCGGCGGAGGGGCTTTCCCGGTTGTTACGTGCAACCTTAGCGATGGCGAATCCATGATCACCGAAAGCGGCGCCATGGCTTGGATGACCCCCAACATGGAAATGTCTACCTCGGGCGGTGGCATCGGCAAGATGTTCTCCAAGGCTTTTTCGGGTGAGGCATTGTTCCAAAACATTTGGACCGCGCGTGGCGATGGCATGATCGCGTTTGGCTCCTGCTTCCCCGGCCGCATCGTGCCAATCGAGATCGGTCCGGGCAAGAGCTGGATTTTGCAGAAGCGTTCGTTCCTTGCCGCGGAAAGTGGCGTCGAGTTGAGCATTCACTTTAACAAGAAGGCAAAGGCCGGCGTCTTTGGCGGCGAGGGCTTTATCATGCAGAAGCTCACGGGCTCGGGTGTTGCTTTTGCCGAGATCGACGGCGACCTGGTTGAGTACGAGCTCGCTGCTGGCCAGCAGATGATTGTGGATACCGGCAACGTGGCCGGCTTTGAGGAGACCGTGAGCATCGACGCTCAAATGGTCAAGGGCGTCAAAAACATCATGTTTGGTGGCGAGGGCGTGTTCAACACCGTGCTCACCGGTCCCGGTCGCATCTGGTTGCAGACGATGCCCATTTCCAATCTTGCGGCAGCAGTGGCCTCGATGACCAACAACAATAACTAGTCCGCATAGGATAGCGCGCGGCGGGCTTACCCTGTCGCGCGCTTTTTTGCTGGCAAACGCCTCGCTTATAGAGTGTGGCTGCGCTGCTACAGCGAGCGTCGTCATCTCGTCACCCTGATAGCTTGCGGCAAGCGTGGCAATGAGGAGTGAGAATTTGAGTGCTCAGTCCCAAGGCATAATGGCGGCCATGCCAACAAGCAAAAACGAGTTGCCGGTGTCACGGAAAGGCAGGCGTCGGTCGATTCCACGTGAGACGGCTGTGCCGATCTGCACGGCCGCCCCTGCGCGTCCCGCGCTGCCCCCAAAGAGGTACGTTTCCCCATATAAAACCTGCCAAAATAAACCTGTCTCTTTTTGATAGGTGCGAAATGGGTAATACTAAAGAGTTATCCGACCAGATGGGAACCGATCGATGGCCTATATCGAATTTAAAGACGTCATCAAAGCATACGGCGAGGGCGATGCCCGCATTCACGCGCTCGACGGCGCGAGCTTTACCGTTGAGCGTGGCGAGCTTGCCATTATCCTGGGCGCTTCGGGCGCCGGTAAAACCACGGCGCTCAACATTCTGGGTGGCATGGATACGGCGACTTCCGGCACCGTGACGGTGGACGGGCGCGATGTGAGCTCCGCTAACGAGGCGCAGCTCGTGGAATACCGCCGCGCCGACGTCGGCTTTGTCTTCCAGTTCTACAATCTGGTCCCCAACCTGACGGCGCTTGAGAACGTCGAACTCGCGGCACAGATCTGCCCCGATTCGCTCGATGCCGAACAGACGCTTCGTCAGGTTGGCCTGGGCGAGCGCTTGGGCAACTTTCCGGCACAGCTTTCGGGCGGCGAGCAGCAACGCGTGTCCATCGCCCGCGCGCTGGCCAAGAACCCCAAGCTGCTCCTGTGCGACGAGCCCACGGGCGCGCTCGACTATAAAACCGGCAAGCAGATCTTGCAGCTGCTACAGGACACCTGCCGCAAGCAGGGCATTACGGTCATCATCATCACGCACAACTCCGCGCTCGCGCCCATGGCCGATCGCCTGATTCGCTTTAAGAGTGGTCGCGTGGAGAGCGAGACGGTCCAGCAAAATCCCGTGCCGATCGAGACGATCGAGTGGTAGCGCCCATGGACCAGGACCGCCAAAACAGCCTACGCCGCGACGCGCAGAACACGGAGCGCGAGCAGGATTTTACGATCTACCGCACTGCCCAAAGCTCAAACGATATGGTGCCGACGGTTTTTCGCCGTGGCATCTACCGCACAATTCGAGGCAGTCTTAAGCGCTTCTTGTCAATCGTGGTCATCACCGCGCTTGGCGTGAGCGTGATGTGCGGCCTTAAGGCGGGTTGCGAGGACCTGTGCGATTCGGTTGATGCCTACTTTGACCAGCAGAATGTTTATGACATCAACGTGCAGTCGACCTATGGCCTGACTGACGATGATCTCGACGCCATCCAAGAGGTCGATGGTGTCGAGACGGCCGAGGACATCTACACCGAGACCGCCTACACCGCCGTGGGTACAACGCGCGAGCGCGTGGTCGTGCAAAGTCTCTCCAAGGAGAACATCGATCAGCCGGTGCTCGTGAACGGCGATTTGCCCGAGAGCGCCGATGAGGTCGCGGTGACTTCGAAGTTCCTGAAGGCTTCGGGCAAAAAGCTCGGCGATACGGTGAGTTTTGCCGCCAATGACGCGAGCTCGTCGAACCAAAGCGCCAAGGACCAGTTTGCTGCGGGCGATTACACCATTACGGCCGAGGTCCTCGATCCCACTGATGTGAGCTCCGACTCGACAGTCAACGCCTTTCGCGCTGCTTCGGCGGCGGACTATAAGTTCTATGTGAGCGAGGACGCCGCGACGTCGTCGTCCTATTCCGCAGTCCACGTAGTCGTCGAGGGAGCCAAGAGCCTCAACTCCTATTCGGATGCCTACGCGGCAAAGATCAACAAGGTCAAGGGCAATATAGAGAAGATCCGCGAGGAGCGTGAGAAGGCGCGCGCTCAGGAGCTGACGGTCGACACACCGGCGAGCTTGGATGCGGCCGAGCGCCAGGCGAATATGGTCTTTGGGATCGAGCAGGACAACATCAATCGCATGGCCGAGGGCAGCGACGAGCGTGCGCAGGCGCAAGCCGACCTGGACCAGCGCCGCGCCGCCGCCGACCAGCAGTTTGCCGATGCCCGCGCCGAGCTTTCCGATTTGGGTGAATGCACGTGGTACATCCAGGACCGCGACAATATCGCAAGCTACTCAAGCGTGGAGAGCGATAGCTCGTCAATTGAGGCTATTGCGACGGTGTTCCCGTTCATCTTCTTTATCGTCGCCGTGCTCATCAGCCTCACCACCGCCACGCGTATGGTCGAGGAGGAGCGCACGCTCATTGGCCTGTACAAGGCGCTCGGCTACTCGCGCGAGCGCATCCTGTCCAAATACGTGGACTATGCGCTGTGGGCGTGCCTGATTGGCGGCGTGCTCGGCAATATCATCGGCTTTGTGGGCCTGCCGCTGTTCCTGTTTACGGTGTTCGACGACATGTACTCGCTGCCCCAGATGCTGCTTTCGTACGACATCGTGTCCTCGATCGTCTCGGTGGCGCTGTTTGCCGTGGGCGTGGTGGGCGCCACAATTATCGCCTGCCGCCACGAGATGGCCGAGACCCCGGCCTCGCTCATGCGCCCCAAGGCCCCGCGCGCCGGCTCGCGCATCCTACTTGAGCGCATCGGCTTTATCTGGCGCCGCATGGGCTTTTTGAACAAGGTGGCTGCGCGCAACCTGTTCCGTTACAAAAAGCGTGCCTTTATGACCATCTTTGGCATCGCGGGTTGCACCGCGCTTGTGATCTGCGGTATGGGTATTCGCGATACGTCGGTGGCGCTTTCGCCCAAACAGTACGGGCATATCACGCGTTATGACTTGCTGGCGGTCGCCAACCCCGATGACTTTACGCAGACGTGCGCGGCGTTGGATGAGCGCAGCGCGGCCAATGATTCCAACGTGACCGTGACTTCGACGCTGCCGATTATGACCGACAACGTCACCTTTACGTTTGGCGGCAAGAGCGAGACCGTGCAGCTGATCGTGGTGCCCGATGACCGCACGAACGACCTGGACGACTATGTGCGCCTCGAGGACGAGTCCAAAGAGCCGCTGTCTTTGCGTGACGGAGACGTGTATCTGAGTAAGAGTTCACAGCTGGTGCTGGGGATTCAGCCGGGCGATACGGCATACGTCCAGGATTCGTCGCTCAATGTTGCCAAGGTCAAAGTCAGTGACATTTCGCTTAACTATCTTGGCAACACGCTTTACATGACGCAGGGCACCTATGAGCGCGCGTTCGGTCGAAGCGCACGCCTCAACGGCGTCTTTGTGCTGCTTAAGGGCTCGTCGGCCGACCAGATTGCGTTTAGCAAGAAGCTTAAGAGCGACGGTTGGCTCACCATCTCGAGCACGGCCGAACATTGGCAGAACTACGAGGCGAACTTTGCGATCATCAATTCGGTCGTGGTGCTCGTGACTTTTATGGCGGCATGCCTGTCGTTTGTGGTGGTGTTTACGCTGTCCAACACGAATATCTCCGAGCGCGAACGCGAGCTGGCGACCATCAAGGTGCTGGGCTTCCGCCGTGGCGAGGTGCACCATTACGTCAACAAGGAGACGTTGATCCTCACGGCAATTGGCGCCGCGCTGGGCGTGCCACTGGGCGGCTTGCTGGCCGAGAGTTTTACGTACATTTTGCAGATGCCGTCGCTGTACTTTGACGTCGAAGTCGAGCCGCTAAGCTACGTGCTCGCCGTGGTGCTTTCCTTTGGCTTTACGTTTATCGTCAACCTAGCCACCAATCGTACCCTCAACAAGATCGACATGGTCGGCGCCCTCAAGAGCGCCGAGTGACCTGCCAAAAAGGGACAGGTTTATTTTGGCAGGTTTTATCTGCGCAAACGCCGGACAACCATTAGGTGGCCCAGCGTTTGTTGCTTTGCTATCTTCTGCTCACAGGCGTGGATGAGAGGCTCTCTTTAGTCTTCGAGATTGGGCTTGAATGGGTCGTATGCCGCAAAACGGGCCTATCTACTACGTTTGCTACCACACCCTCGACCATGACAAAGATTATGAAATTAAAACCGCAGGTAGAGGGCTTGCCAGTTTTCGGAAAAGGCGAGTATGGTCGGCCCTCTCGAGTTAAACGTAGTAAATAGGCCCTTTTCTTGGCGCGTGGTCAGCTCAATGCTAATCTCCGTGCCGGAACTGACCCAGTTGTTTGTAGGTTGCGGTGATATACGGACTGTTTGGCGCTTTGGAGCTTCAAAACAGTCCCTATCTCACCGCAACTTAGGAGAAGGGCGGGGGTGGTTGGGTGCTGGTGGGTCGGAGCGTGTTAGGCCTGTTGGCGGTGCTTCCATTGTTTGCGGCACCAGCGCATGAGCGCTTTGATGACGGGAATCGTGATGAGGATGATCCATGCAGGATGGGGCTGTCCCAAACAGAGCCACATGTAGAGGAACCAAGCGATGGCGGCTGCCGGGTAGATGACCTCGATCAGCTTAGATAAGTGGCGTTGGTCGATAAAGTCGCCAAGCGCGTAATAGACGGGAACCAGAAAGACGAGGAAAAGCCCCATGCCCCATGTGCCGTAGACAATGCCGAGCACCAGATAGGCGAGAGTGACAAGTGCGGGGAAGGGGAATTTGTTCCATGCACGTCCGACCTTGGTGTGGAAATGCTTGCCATGATGGTCGAGCTTGTCGTGTGCTTCCTTCCAGCTGGAAAACGTCTCGCCGTCGATGGTGACGGTGCCGTCGTCATTGGTGCGTACGCTATGTCCATCGTCCTCAAGCGTATCGATATGCACGCCGTCCGGCCCCACATGCACCTCTTCGCCCTTGCGCTCGTTGGTCACATGGATGCCGCTCCAACCAACATGGACTTCCTCGCCTTTATTGGGATCAATGACGTGGATACCGCGCGCGAGGGAAATATCGACAAGTGGTTTGTCGCCGCAATCGGCGTGCTCGGCAGAATCCTCGGCCTCGTCAGCCACATCCGCCATCTCGGTGTCGGCGCTACCGTCCTCCAGGTCGTCGGCATCGTTGGCCGCCTCCCCATATAACAGCTCGTCCAACGACACGTCATACAGCGCGGCGAGCGCAATGAGGTTATCGGTATCGGGTGAGGACTCGCTGCGCTCCCATTTACTGACAGCCTGACGACTCACACCCAGCTGGGCGGCAAGCGCCTCCTGAGAAAGCCCGGCAGCCTTGCGGCGATCGACGAGGCGCTGTGCCATCGCAAGATCCATGGTGGTTCCTTTCGTTTGATGGTCGAATCGTATGAGCCGAGTATGCCGAGAACAACCGGTAGCGACCACCATTTCTAGTTAGAATCTGCCCCAACCCTACCGCAACTACCGGTAGCAATCCCTAACGACCAGCCATTTTGGGACAAATGTCAGTGCTACTCTCAGCTAAGAGCCTGCAACATCCCAAAATCTCAGCCCACGCACCCGCAGCAAGAAGACGAATAGCCTCGGCCTCCCTAGTTACCGCAGGAGGCCTCAGGGCTTACATCCCAAATCTTTCCGCAGGACGGAAGGACCCCGCCGCGCGAAGCGCACGGCGGGGTCCTGACATGTCCGAGGACGATTTGGGATGTAAGCCCTGGGGTCTCCGATGAGAGCAGTTTCGGCCGAGGCTATTCGTCGCCGAAGCTGATGCCCAGCGCCTTGGCCTCGCGCACCAGGTCGCTCTGGGGGTCGACAAACTTGAGCTTGTCGGCGACCTCCTCGAGCGGCATGTGGCACATCTTGCCGTCACGCAGGGCAATCATGTAGCCAAACTCGCCGCGTAGGCACCCCAGTGCCGCCTCGACGCCGCACTGGGTCGCAAAGATGCGGTCCTGGGCGTCGGGTTGGCCGCCGCGCTGCGTGTGGCCGGGGATGGCGACGCGGGTCTCGCGACCAGTCTTGGCCTCGATCTCCTTGGCGATGTCGTAGACGATCGACGGACTCGTGCGCTCGGCGAGCTTTTTCTTGTACTCCTTCTTGGGCAGCGCCGCGTCCTCCTTGGAGATAGCGCCCTCGGCGACGGCTACGATGGTAAAGCGGCTGCCGGTCTCCATGCGATGCTCGATGGTCTTGATGACGTTGTCCATGTCGTAGGGGATCTCGGGAATCAAGATGACGTCCGCGCCGCCCGCGACGCCGGCATACAGCGGAATCCAACCGACCTTGTGGCCCATGATCTCGATGACAAACACGCGGCCGTGACTCGAGGCAGTGGTGTGGATGTCGTCGATGCACTTGGTGGCGACGTCGATGGCGCTCGTAAAGCCAAACGTCAGCTCGGTGCCCCAGGTGTCGTTATCGATGGTCTTGGGCAGGGCGATAACGTTGAGGCCTTCTTCGCGCAGGCGGTTGGCGGTCTTGGTGGATCCGTTGCCGCCCAGCATAAACAGGCAGTCGAGCTGCAGCTTGTGATAGGTGTGGACCATTGCGGGCACCTTCTCGACGCCGTCGGCCTCGGGGATGTCGAGGCGCTTGAACGGCGTGCGGCTCGTGCCCAGGAT
>CALJCO010000149.1 GCA_938023905.1 uncultured Collinsella sp.
GCTACTGACCGCTACTGACCGCTACTGACCGCTACTGACCGCTACTGACCGCGGCATTCGGCAGGCCCGCCGAATGCCGCGGTCTCCCGAGACTAGCAGAGCCGCCCTTATTGTTAGTGCTGCCGAAGCAAGCCCTACTTCAGCAGCAACTTGAATTTTCGTGCGATGAGCCTCCCCGGAGCCAAGAGCCTTTTGCCCTAATCACAACACCGCAATTCAAGCACCGCAGAAAACTCCATTAGCGATGAACCAGCCACTTGAAGACGTGATCAAGGTGCGGCAAGGGGTCAAATTCGGAAGTGCGGGGAAAATCGAAGAAATGCTAACCAGGCCCCAGTTTTCGCTTCCGCGAACTGCGGTTTTGGTGCTAAAAATCGCGTTGTGCTCGAAGGTTCTCGATTTTCCCCGCACTTCCGTAATTACATCCTTGGATCGAGAGTGCAGGCAACAATGACGTCATCCGCGATAGCACCCAACAGTCACGAACGTACAAAAGGCCGTTGCCGGAAGCCTCCATACAACGACTCTTCTTTGCGCGCGCCACGCTCGCAATGCTCCATTAAATGTAACTAATTGATTTGCTATATACCATTCATAATGGCACATAGCAAATCAATTAGTTACATGTGGAGGCAGAACATGAGGGAGTACGTCGAGAAGCAGCTGCACACTAGAGTCGATTGCGAGCCCAACGACGCCTCGGAAATAACGACGCAAAACTCTTTCCGAAAGTGTAGGTGAGCGAAATGGCGACTCATGCATACGATGACCTTTATTCTTATCTAGCCGCATTCAAGAACAGCTCTCTTGCCGAAATAATTGCGTACCTAGAAGAACTGGGGCAAAGGAGGTTCGACGCCTTTATTAGGGGCCTTGCACCCCTTATCCCAATCGAAAAAATCGAAAATCAATCCCTGTTCAATTTTTCTGTTGACTCCACCCTTGAAGGAGGCAAATTCCCCTGCACTGACTATGCCTGTCGAGAGCAAAACATTTACCATTTGGCAAAGTTCTCAGCATTGTATGCAGATAAAACACTGATTCATTGCCCTATAGAATCGGCATTCGAAATGGGGCACGATGATTATGTCTCAGTCGATGAACTTGCATTCGGGATCTATTTGACCATGCGAGTCGAAGACATAGTCAAAGCTGGAATACTCGGATTTTCGAGCAATTACATTCCTCTTTGCAAAGATTGCCTAGCGCGACAAATCGAAAGAGAATCAAAAGCAAAAGGATTGATATCGAGTTATTGGGATGAACTCGTACGACAATTCTGTTCCTCTACCTCGTGCACTTTAAAACAAGCACCAGATGGGAATCTGTATGTAGCGATTGAGGGAATGGATGCATATGGGTCCCATGATGAGATGGATGTCGATTTCCTGGTAATCCCGTCTGAATACGAATCGCTCTATGCAAGCCAAGGCGAAACGCGATTGGATAGAGACATGCTGGAGAAAGGCGGCATCTTGACTATCCTACTGCCATTGTTGGACGATTGCTTTCAAGCCCTCGTCAATCCCTATTTTTCGAATAGCTCGTATTTAACCACTCGTCCAGCTCAGATTGAGTTCCTCGAGTCCGCAACTTCCACCCTTTATCCTCGAAAAGATCAGACCATACCCATTCGCCGGTTATCTTGCCCCCTCCCCATTGCTGAAAATGCAACGTTGCGTAGCATCCTTGATTGCCGCATTAGAAACGAAGAGTCGTTTCTTGTGTTTAGGGATACCTTGTCCAAAGGCCTGAGCGAAAGGCCCATCGACACCTCGACATTAGCTGACCTGAAGAACGACCTAATTGAGCCCGAGCTTCACAAGATATCTTTAGTGATGAAAAACGAGCGATCCCGATTAGTCACCTCCGCAGGCATTGAAGCCGCTATCGGAATTGCGAGCTTTACATTGGGGCAATACGGAATCGCATCACCTTCTGATGCCATGGCCTTCCTCGGGGCTGCCGGCATAGGGGCCGTTGCATCTCAATCCGCAGATTTCTTGCGAGAAGCCAAGGCAAAAGAGAACCCCATGTATTTCCTCTGGAAGCTCAATAGAAACAACCGTCTGTAACCTAAGGGGCAGAACACCGCAGTCGCCGAGCATATCTCGATCATTAAATAAAGGCAGCACTAGAAAGGATGCGAATCGTGAAGAACCGATTCCCTTTACGAATGCCTAATGCAGTAAAAATCACTGGTAGATCCGAGCAGTTTAACCAAGACGACAAGAGCGCGCTCAGATTGCTGTCTGCAGTAGCTAGCCAAGTATAGATACCATCCTGTTTCCAAATTCGGTCCTACGATAAACCCTTTCTTCTTTCTCAATTTCGTCGGGATCGTCGAAGATGAGCGTCGTATCTACTACGTCCCACTGCTGCCGATGGATATCCTCAATCAGCAATCCCAGTCCGGTTAATCGAAGAAGAACTTCTGCATCTCTGCCTCTGAGCGTCTGAAAAGTTTCCTTTTCTCGAAGCATTTCGTAGTCTCCAGGTAGAAATCTGTCCAAAGTCTCTGCAAACAAACGAAGATCGTCCCAGCTAATTTCTTTGTCTAGGTAGGCCTCATAAATCTTTGCTAGTCGCCGCGCTTTGTCCTCCTCAATGTATCTTTCGAGCAGGATAAGCAGGTACTCAATATCGCGCTTCCTATTTGACTCTTCAAAGTATTGCTTGTACTTGTTCCATGAGCCATTTTCAAAAGAGTCGCGGTTGAACTCATCGAGGAAACACGCATACTTCTTCAGCAGATGCGCATTGTGGATATTGTTTCCGATTTTGTAGATGCTCACTAGGCTTGAGATGACGGGGATGTCCTTCAAGAACTCGTTTTGGAGAATTTCGTCCAGGCCAACCTCTGCGATATTCGAAATAAGTTCGAGAGAGTCGCTGCAAATAGTCGGCCTTGCGTCGTCTTGCAAGCGCGATAGACCGGCCTTAGTTGATTCCTCTGCGTTTGCCATAAGATTACCTTTCATAATAATTTGCCAGTTTTGGCATGCGTTTGCAGCGCCGCTTTTCTGAAAGTGGCTCCGATTTAAATGCCATCCCCCGAATAAGCGCTCAGGTTCGATTCAACAAGTGCATTGGTTGAAAAGAGCTTTAGACCCCCTTCGAGGTAAAAGTCGCTTGTGCAGAGCAACCAAATCATCTTGTCGAGCTTGTAGGCAGTGGCCTCGGGGTCCACGCCGCCCTTCCGCGCCGCGCGCGCGGCTTCGAAATAGCAACGAGCCACTTCGACCTCGCTGTCAGTGGTAGCGTAAAACTGAACAGTATTCAGTAGGCCGTTGACACAAACATCGACGAGCGGCTGCTGAACAAGCCCGAGGACCTGTTCAGGGCGATGCAGCTCGAGCTCATGGAGCTGCACCACGGTTCGCCCTCGACCGTCTTCTGCACGCAGTGCAGGTCGAAGGGCTAGGCAGGAGCCCCGAGGCTTTTCCTAATTCTAGGTGTTAAAGTCGATTACTGCCTGCCGTGGAATAGCCTCCACTTTTCGTCTTCGATGTCTCTTTCAATTGATGACTTCACTTTTGACAGCCATTCTCTGTGTTTTAAATATGCAACACCTGCGGGCAGCTGAGCAGCAATCGAGTCAATCGCCTCAATCTCCTTGAGCTTTGCTGGAATAAAGCCTTTTTCAGGGGACCCGCTCATTGAAGATCGACAGAGATCCAAATGGTTGATCGATATCCCGTCTTTATCGAGCGTCAGAATGAGGGTGATAGCCCTAATCCTCGTCTCGTCATTGCAATCGGACAAGGCCCAGCTAATTCTATCGAGGCTATTTGCGTCGGCGATCCTTTCGCGGATGGTATATTCCAAGCGCTCCCAAAAAATATCGCTCGAGAGCGCATTTGCGTCATGAACGGGAAACAAAACGGCTATTTCAAGCCTGCCGAGTGGTTCGCTCAGCGCTTCATCGATCATTGCTTTCAGCAGATTCCAGGCATGATCATCCTGGACGGTCCAAAACGAGCTGATTCTTCGCAGGAGATCGTGCCTTTGTCGGTAGTCGAGGTTGGCAACGTACTCCAAAAAACGGTCAATCATTGAGCTGTCAAGGCGTAAAAGGCAGCGTAGGAAAGCGAGATTATAGTCGAAAGTAGGATATCCTTCAAGTGCGAGAAAATACAGGTTGACGGCCGGTGAGGGATTGGATTCGAAGTACGAATCTAGAGCGGAGACGCGCTTTTCGTCTCCGCAGTTGCCGAAAAACCGCCAAACCCCATCATTGTGTATATGTTCGGAAAGCCAAGAAGCATATTTGAGGATATAGCCAGGATGCTTTGGCTCGACTATCTCCAAATCTTCCAAGCAGAGATGCGTTCTGCCGTCATCGAGTCTTGCGAGAATTTCGTCGAGCTCCTCCTTGTCGGGCCCGTTCTTTATTGCTAGCAAATCAAGATAGTCAAACAGGGCCGGATGGTCACTCACGTCGATCACCGCGCCCAGCTCGTTTCTAAGGACCTTCCTGCCGATGGTTTCAGCAAGATGATCAAGTGCTTCGTACGGGACAGGGATCGTCGAGGGCGACGAAGCGATATTGCGTGCGATTATGCTTGAGGCAGTATCTGGGGTCCTTTTGGCGATTTCCAGAAGGACTTTTCCGATAGCCCTGCCCGACTCCCACTCTTTATCGGAAATCTCATAATCTTCGGCTAGCTTTCCCAGGGCTTCGGTCAGTCGTTCTAGCGGTAACTCTTCCGCGGATATCCTCGGTTCTTTCTCTGCGAGAGACTCGGAGTTCTCCAGACCAAGTGCGTCGAATGCGCTCTGGCGGAACCCATCGAGGCTCAGAGGGGGATTCTGCGCGCATGTTTCGTAAATCTGGTTGATGCTTAAGCTGCATAAGAGATCGATTGTCGAGTCTTCGGTTATATATTTGGGGAATAGCTCTTCAATCCTCGAGAGCACCGAATACATGTTTTCTGCGTACTCCGCTTCAGGTTCTTTGCCATAGAACGAGAAGTGCTGCCGA
>CALJCO010000150.1 GCA_938023905.1 uncultured Collinsella sp.
CCGCTGGCCGCATGGGGTAACTTCCCAGCGCGTCCTCGGACATGCAAAAAGGCTCGCTGCGCACTTCGTGCGGCGAGCCTTTTTGCGTCCTGCGGAATGCGCTGGGAAGTTACCCCATGCGGCCAGCTGCGGGATTTTAGTCGCGTTGGAACAAGCAACCCAACATATAAATCTGAATTTGGATGGGAGGGGCTTGTTGCTGATAGGGGCGCTGGGCTGTTGTTGACACTTTGGGATGCGTGGCGCCCTGGGTTGGGGTGATGCTTTGGGATGAGCTTCTTACTTAGTTGAAGAGGGGCTTAATGGCTGATAGGTAGTCTTTGGCTACGTCCTCTTTTGGGGCTTGGAAGTTGTGCCAGGCCCACCATTGGACCATTCCTACGAAGCTTGAGGCTATGTGGTGGAGGAGGAAGCTTCGGTCCATGGTGGCGGCGGGGCCGTTTGGGTCGGTGGGGACGGTTCCGGCTGCTCGTGACATGATGGTCTTGCGTAAGCAGTCGGCGAAGACGCGTGAACCGGCGCCGGCTACGAGGGCTCGTACGCCCTGGCGGCGTTCCCAGAGGTTGTTGAGGATATGCTCGACTTGTACGAGCGGATCATCGAGCGGTGTGCCATCGTCGTCGAGGGCGTGGGTGCAGATGTCGCTCACGAGTTCGGACAGTAGGTCATCTTTGCTCTTGAAGAGGCCGTAGAACGTGGCCCGACCCACATGGGCGCGAGCGATGATGTCGCCGACGGTGATCTTGCCGTAGTCCTCTTCGCGCAGCAGCTCGGAGAACGCCGCGACGATGGCGGCGCGGCTTTTTGCCTTGCGGGCATCCATAGCTATGCATCCACGTGAACAAGCAGGCAACGGAGCGTGCCAGAGCAGCCCTCGTAGGGGCGCTTGCCAGCGCCGTAGCCGACGGCCTCGATGCGGTAGCGGGCTGGCAGGTGCTCGGACGTGCGCAGTGCGGCGACGATGGCGGCACCCGTGGGCGTCACGAGCTCGCCGGCGACCGGTGCGGGCGTGAGGGCGATATTGCCCGCCTGGCACAGGTTGACGACAGCGGGGACGGGAATGGGCATGAGACCGTGGGCACAGCGGATGGTACCGTGACCCTCAGAGAGCGACTCGACCACGATGTCCTCAATACCCAGGTCATCGAGGCAGATGGCGACAGAGCAGACGTCGACGATGGAGTCGACGGCGCCCACCTCGTGGAACATGACGGTCTCGGGCGTTTTGCCGTGGGCCTTGGCCTCGGCGGCGGCGAGCGCGGTAAAGATGGCGAGCGCGCGACGCTTGGCGCCATCGCTTAGCTGCGAGCCATCGATGATGGCGGTGACGTCCGCCAAAGAACGGTGGTGATGGTGGTGGGCGTGATGGTGACCCTCGTGGCCATGACCGTGGGCCTCATGGTCATGCTCGTGGCAGTGCTCGTGTTCGTGCTCGCCATGATCATGATGGTGGTGCTCATGCTCGTGCGTGTGCTCGGCAGCTGCTTCGTTGCCGTAGAGCCAGGCCATATCGTGATCGTGGTTCTCGAGTTCCTCTGCAAGCTGGACGTCGAAATCGCAGGCGTCGATGCCATGCTTGCTTACGCGTGTGACGGCGATCGTAAAGCCGTCGACCGGCAGCGTGGCGAGCTGCTCGCGCAGGTGCTCCTCGCTGGCGCCTAGGTCGAGCAGGGCCGCGACGGTCATATCGCCGCTGATGCCCGAGGTGCCGTCGATGATAAGCGTGTGCTGATGATTGGACATGGAATGCTCCTTAACGGGCGCAGGGCGTGCCGGCGCCCAGATGATTGATAAGACTTGCCTGGTAGGCGGCACCAAAGCCGTTGTCGATGTTGACGACCGAAACGCCGCTGGCGCAGGAGTTGAGCATGGCGAGCAGCGCGGCTACGCCACCAAAGCTCGCGCCGTAACCCACACTGGTGGGAACGGCTATGACCGGACAGCTTACCAGGCCGCCGACAACGCTCGCCAGTGCGCCCTCCATGCCGGCAATGGCGATGACCACCTGTGCCTGGGCGAGTTCCTCGGCATGCGCGAGCAGACGGTGCAGGCCGGCGACACCCACGTCGTAGAGGCGGTCGACCTCGTTGCCATAGAACTCGGCCGTCAACGCGGCTTCCTCGGCGACGGGCAGGTCGCTCGTGCCGGCGCAGGCGACGACGATGCGTCCGTTGCCGGTAGGGGAGGGCTTGCCGCCCACGAGGGCGAGCTGTGCGTCCGGGACATATCCCAGGTCGATGCCGTTGCCGAGGAGCTCCGTGGTGCGAGCGGCTTTTTCGGCATCCAAGCGCGTGACCAGGATGCGCTCCTGGCCGGCATCGCGCAGTGCTTCGATAATGGCGGCAATCTGATCGGCGGTTTTACCGGCCCCGTAGACAACCTCGCCGGCCCCCTGGCGCACCCCGCGCGAAAGATCGAGCTGCGCAAAGCCCAAATCGGCGGTCGGAGCCGTTTGGATGCGCGTGAGGGCGTCGGCAGGGGTGACTGCTCCGCCGGCAACATCGCTCAGCAATTGCTCAAGATCTCGCTTATCCATATATGTTCCCTTCGACGGCGCAAAGTCTAGCACTCAAAGGGTATGTTTCCGAACACTAAGACAAAATTGTTCGGAAACTATAGGACAGACTGATTCAATTGTTAGACGGATCGACTAGTCGCGCAGGATGATGTCCATGGCGAGCATCAGGTTGCGCTCGTCGATGGCAAACGGGGCGGCCTCGCGCGTCTTGGGCTTGGCGCAAAACGCGATGCCCGTGCCCGCGGCCTGAATCATGGGGATGTCGTTGGCGCCGTCGCCGATTGCGACGGTGTGGGCCATATCGACGCCGCACTCAACTGCCCAATCTAGCAGCTGGATGAGCTTGGACTCCTTGGTTACAATGTCTGCCGCCAGCTTGCCGGTGAGCTTGCTGTCCATGACTTCCAGGCGGTTGGCCAGGCAAAAATCGATGCCCGCGGCGGCCACGATCTTATCGGCGACCTCGTGAAAGCCGCCGCTTACCACGCCGACCTTCCAGCCCTTGCTGTGTGCCGAGCGCACAAGCTCCAGCGCACCGGGAGTAAACGTCACACGCTCAAAGGTGCGCTCGAACACGCTTTCGTCCAAGCCGGCAAGCAGCCCAACGCGCTCCTCGAGTGCCTGCTTAAAGTCGAGCTCGCCGCGCATCGCACGCTCGGTAATTTGCGCTACTTGCTCGCCCACGCCGGCTTCCTCGCCCAACAGGTCGATGACCTCCTGGTTGATGAGCGTGGAGTCGATATCCATAACGATGAGGCGTGCAGTCATGGCGGGCCTTTCCGAGTGCAGTTGTATTGGGGCACATTGTCGCACGTGGCGCGCGTCGGCGACGGCCACGGTGCGTCAATTGTTTCGTCTCCGTCAAGTCTTTGGGCAAGAGCTACTTTTTCGCGGCACATCGACGCGGGTGCGATAAGATAGAACGCCATGTCCGGCTGCGCGGTTTACGCAGGCTGGGCAAATCTGTACGACGCCGCCCGGAACGACACGGGGCGGCACAGATCCATAAAGGAGGATCACTGGTATGAGCCAGACCCGTCCCATCGATGAGCATTCCATGCACACCCGTACCTGCGGCGAGCTTCGCTTCGAGAACGTGGGCGAAGAGGTCACCCTCACCGGTTGGGTGAGCCGTCGCCGCGACCACGGCGGCCTTATCTTCTGCGACCTTCGTGACCGCGAGGGCATCACGCAGCTCACCTTCGACCCCGAGCACTCCGATGGCGATGCCTTTAAGATCGCCGAGACCATGCGTCCCGAGTGGCCCATCAAGATTCACGGCGTCGTGCGCGCCCGTGGCGAGGAGACCACCAACACCAAGCTCGCGACCGGCGAGATCGAGGTCCTGACCGACCACGCCGAGGTGCTCAACACGTCCGTCACCCCGCCGTTCCAGATCGAGGACGGCATCGAGACCAGCGAGGACACCCGCCTGCGCTATCGCTATCTGGACCTCCGCCGTCCCGAGATGATGGCCAATCTCAAGCTGCGCTCCGACTTTACCTTTGCCATTCGCGAGGCGCTGCACAACCGTGAGTTCATGGAGGTCGAGACGCCCTCCCTGTTTAAGTCCACGCCCGAGGGCGCTCGCGACTTCATCGTTCCCAGCCGTATTCAGCCGGGCAACTTCTACGCCTTGCCGCAGTCCCCGCAGCTTCTGAAGCAGCTGCTCATGGTCGGTGGCGTCGAGCGCTACTACCAGGTTGCCAAGTGCTTCCGCGACGAGGACCTGCGCGCCGACCGTCAGCCCGAGTTCACTCAGGTCGATATCGAGATGTCCTTCGTGGACCAGAACGATGTCATGAGCGCGCTCGAGGAGGTCCTGGCCGACGCCTTCGGCCGCATGGGCGTCGAGATGCCCACCCCGCTGCGTCGCATGGACTACTGGGAGGCCATGGACACCTATGGCTCGGACAAGCCCGATACCCGCTATGGCATGCACCTGGTCGACCTGACCGACATCTTTGCCAACTCCAAGTTCAAGGTCTTTGCGACCGCCGCAAACGAGGAGGGCTCTGTCGTCAAGGCTATCAACGCCAAGGGCGCCGGTGCCTGGGCACGTGCCAAGATCGATAAGCTCGCCGGCGTGGCCTCCACGTTTGGCGCCAAGGGCCTGGCCTGGATCGCCTTCCGCGAGGACGGCTCCATCAACAGCCCCATCGTCAAGTTCTTCTCGGACGAGGAGATGGCCGCTCTGCGCGAGCGCATGGACGTCGAGCCCGGCGACCTCGTGATGTTCGCCGCCGGCCCGCGCCTGCTCTCTGACGAGATCCTGGGCGGCATGCGTTCCCACATGGCCAACGCGCTCGAGATCAAGCGCGAGGGCCACGACTTCCTGTGGGTCGTCAACTTCCCGCTGTTCCACTGGGATGAGGACCGCAAGGCCTACGCTGCCGAGCATCAGCCCTTCACCCTGCCGACCGAGACCGACATCGCCAAGATCGAGGCCGACCCGTTGGCAGCCGGTTCGTGCACCTACGACTTTGTCATGGACGGCTTTGAGGCCGGCGGCGGCGGTATGCGTATTCACAACGCCGAGATGCAGATGTCCATGCTCAAGCTCCTGGGCTTTACCGAGGAGCGCGCCGAGTCTCAGTTTGGCTTCCTCATGGAGGCCCTCAAGTTTGGTGCGCCCCCGATGGGCGGCTTCGCCCTGGGCCTGGACCGCGTGTGCATGCTGCTCACCGGCTCCGACTCCATCCGCGACGTCATGGCGTTCCCCAAGACGGCCAGCGGCTCCGACCTCATGTCGGGCGCCCCGAGTGCCGTTTCCGGCGCCCAGCTCAAGGACGTCAGCCTGCGCTTGATGTAGGCAAGCGGCTACCTATTGCCTGTAACGAGGGAAGGACGTGTGCCTTCCCTCGTTTTTTGTGGGACGGGGGTGCGCCGGTAACGTACAATAACTACCACGTGGCTGGGTTTGCCGGCCGAATGTGCGACGTCGTGGGAGGGGACATGGTCGAGTTTACAAAGACGATTAAAGATCCGTTGGGATTGCATGCCCGCCCGGTTGCGCTGCTCTATGACATTATTGCCAAGCATCGTAGCAACGTATCGGTCAGCATCGGCGATCGCCATACCGACGGCCGCGATGTGATGGGGCTCATGGCTCTCTACGGCGAATGTGGCGAAGACATCGTGTTCCGCGTTTCGGGCGTGGATGAGGCCTCCTGCGTCACGTCGATCAGAAACCTCTCGCTCTAAAGCGCAACAATGTGGCGAAGGGACAGTCCCTTTGTCACATCTTTCTTTGTTGCATATAGGAAACTTTTCCGAAAACTGAATAGGAACCCTTTCCAAAAAGTTAGCCACGTGCTAGTTTACTGTAGCGAACATAGACGTGGTTAACTTTTGCTGCGTCGATGTTGAGGACGAACTGACGTTAGGAGCCACTCATGTCTTGCGGACCGCAGATGCCGGCAATGCCGCTTTCGATGGTAAAAGCGGGCGAAACCGTGCGCGTGTCTCGTGTAAAGGGCAATGAGGATATGAAGCACCACCTCAAGGACCTCGGCTTTGTCGAGGGCAACGAAATCCACGTGGTGAGCTCGAGTGGCGCCAATATCATCGTCACCGTGCTGGGCGCACGCTTTGGCATCGATTCCAAGGTTGCCATGCACATCATGACCGTCGGTTAGTCGACGGTATTTCTGTACGCACTGAAAGGGGGACAAGTAAATGAAGACGTTGGGTGACGTTAAGGTGGGCGAGAGCTCCACCATCGTCAAGCTTCACGGTGAGGGTGCGCTTCGCCGCCACCTTATGGACCTGGGGCTCATCAAGGGCACTTCGTTCAAGGTCGTGAAAGTTGCACCGCTCGGTGATCCGGTCGAGATCAACGTGCGCGGCTACGAGCTTTCCATCCGCAAGGAGGAGGCCGCCGTCGTCGAGGTTCAGTAAGGACTCGTGACGTATATTTCTGCAGATAAAGTTAGGTTTTTCTAACTTAATGCTACAACTTTAAAGCACATTATCCAGCCTGCGCGGAGAAAGCAGCGCAGGCACACAAGGAAGAAGGATTGAATGGCGGACTCTCAGATCCATGTCGCGCTGGCGGGTAACCCCAACTGCGGCAAGACCACGCTTTTCAACCTGATCACCGGCGCCAACGGCTACGTTGGCAACTGGCCCGGCGTCACGGTTGAGAAAAAGGAAGCCAAGCTCCTGAGCGACAAGAACGTTACCATCACGGACCTCCCTGGCATCTACTCGCTTTCCCCCTACAGCCCCGAGGAGCAGTGCTCGCGCGATTACCTCATGAGCGGCGAGCCTGATGTCGTCGTCCAGGTGGTCGACGCTACCAACCTCGAGCGCAACCTGTACCTGGCGCTTCAGGTTATCGAGACCGGCCTGCCCGTGGTCGTTGCCCTCAACATGGCCGACTTGGTCGAGAAGAACGGCGACAAGATCGACACGGACAAGCTCTCCAAGAAGCTCGGCTGCCCGGTCATGATGATCTCCGCTCTTAAGAACAAGGGCATCACGGAGCTATTCGAGCAGGTCAAAAAGTCCGCTGCTTCCAAGGGCCAGGTGCCGGAGCACAAGTTCGATTCCTCCATTGAGGACGTTCTGGACCACATCGAGAACAATCTGCCGGCGAGCGTTCCCGCCAACAAGCGTCGCTACTACGCCGTCAAGCTGTTCGAGCGCGACGCGGACGCCTGCAAGCTCATCAACCTCACCAAGGAGAAGGCCGCTCGCGTCGAGCAGCTGGTCGCCCAGTGCGAGCAGGATTGCGACGACGACGCCGAGTCCATCATCACCGGCGAGCGCTACGGCGTGATCGCCCACATCATCGACGAGTGCCTCACCAAGGCTCCGGCCAAGATGAGCACCTCCGAGAAGATCGACCGTGTGGTTACCAACCGTATCTTGGGCCTGCCGATCTTTGTGGTCATCATGTTCTGCGTGTACTACATTGCCGTCTCTACCTTGGGCGGCACGGTGACCGACTTCACCAACGACCAGCTCTTTGGCACCGACGGTTGGTATGTGCTCGGCCAGGGCCGCGACGCCTACGACGCAGCTGTCGAGGCTGCGGGTGACGCCGCCGACTCGGTCGACCCGGCACAGTACGGCCCCTATGTTCCGGGTATTACCACCGTGGTGCACGATGCCCTTGTGGCGGGCGGCACCGAGGACGGTGGCCTGGTCGATTCGCTGGTCTGTGACGGTATCGTCGGCGGTCTGGGCGCCATCTTCGGCTTCGTGCCGCAGATGTTCCTGCTGTTCGTGATGCTGTCTTTCTTGGAGGACTGCGGCTACATGGCCCGCGTCGCCTTCATCATGGACCGCGTGTTCCGCCGCTTTGGCCTGTCCGGCAAGTCCTTTATCCCCATGCTCGTGTCCTCGGGCTGCGGCGTCCCCGGCGTCATGGCCACCAAGACCATCGAGAACGAGAAGGACCGCCGCATGACGGTCATGACCACCACGTTTATTCCCTGTGGCGCCAAGCTGCCGATCATCGCTCTGCTCATGGGTTCCATCATCGGCGATTCTTCCACCACCGCCGCATGGATCAGCCCGCTGTTCTACTTCTTGGGCGTCTTTGCCGTCATCGCCTCGGGCCTCATGCTCAAGAAGACCAAGCTCTTCGCCGGTCGCCCGACGCCGTTCGTTATGGAGCTTCCCGCCTATCACTTCCCGGCAATCCGCTCTTGGGCGCTGCATGTATGGGAGCGCTGCTGGGCCTTTATCAAGAAGGCCGGCACGGTCATCTTCGCGTCCACCGTCGTGGTTTGGTTCCTCTCCAACTTTGGTAGCTACAACGGTTCCTTCGGCTTCCTGCCTGCGATGGACGGCATCCCCGAGGAGTTTATGGACTACTCCGTGCTCGCCATGCTGGGCAACCTGGTCGCCTGGATCTTCGCCCCGCTCGGCTTTAGCACCTGGCAGGCCACCGCGCTGACTGTCTCTGGACTTGTCGCCAAGGAGAACGTCGTCGCCACCGCCGGCTCGCTGCTGTCCGTTGCCGACGCCGCCGAGACCGACCCGAGCCTGTGGACCGCGTTCGCCGGCATGTTCCCGACTATGGGCGCTTGCGTTGCCTTTGGCGCCTTTAACCTGCTGTGCGCCCCGTGCTTTGCCGCCATGGGCACTATCCGCAACCAGATGGACTCCGGCAAGTGGACCGCGATTGCCATCGGCTACGAGTGCGCCTTTGCCTGGGTGATCGGCCTGTTCATCAACCAGTTCTACAACCTGCTTGTCCTTGGCCAGTTTGGTATTTGGACGGTTGTAGCCATCGTTCTGCTGGCTGCGATGCTCTTCCAGATCTTCCGTCCCATGCCCAAGCACGCTTGGACCGACGAGGACGAGACCAACACCGCTTCCGCTGCAGTTTCCGCTTAAGTCCGAATAAGGATCAGCCCCTTTCCACGAGCCCGGGTGTCCCAGCGACACTCGGGCTTTTTGGTGAGGGAGATGTGGCGTTTCCGCAGATAAAACCGACCAAAATAAACCTGTCCCTTTTTGGCAGGTGGAGAATGGGGTAAAGTAAGTGGTGGTTAACTAGAGGAGGCTTGCTATGGCACCTATCGATATTGTTGTACTGGCTGTTATCGGCATTGCGTTTGTCGCCGTGTGCGTGCGCATTTATCGCAAGGGCACCTGCGCCGACTGCGCTCAGGGCGGCGTTTGCACGGGACATTGTTCCAACAAAAAAACCTGCGCCGCACTTAAGGGCGTGGACAAAATTGCCGAAGACTTGGGCCGCGGTATCAAGTAAGGTCCGTCATCCAAGCGCCTCGCGAGCATCCGTTTGCGGGGCGCTTTGCACATTTGGCGGCGAGCGCGGCGAGTTGAAGAGTGATTTTGGGGTATCGTTACCTGTACTGTTAATTGGCAACTTATCTATAACGGAGTAACCCCATGAGCGCTCGCGTAACCATGAAGGACATTGCCGCCGAGCTTGGCGTTTCCATCAATACCGTGCACAAGGCCCTGACGGGTAAGGCCGGCGTGAGCGAATCCGTGCGCTCCAAGGTGAATGCCAAGGCCGAGGCCATGGGCTACCATCGCAACACAAGTGCCTCGAGCCTGCGCCGCAAGGATATCAACCTGGTGTTTTGCCTGCCCCGCGCATCGCGCGAGGGGGCGTACTTTTTCCGTTACCTTTGGGAAGGCTGCAACCGCTTTGAGCAGGAGGTCATCGATCAGGGCATTACGGTTGAGCGCGTAGAATTTGGCGTGGGCGGCTACGCCGATGCGCTCGAGCAGATTGATGAGCGTCTGCAGGTAGGCGAGAAGATCGATGGTCTGCTTGCCTATGTTCCGGGCGATGACCGCGCGACCGAGCTCTTGAGGCAGATTGCCGAGGCGGGCGTGACAATCGAGCTCGTAGACGGCGACCGCCCGCACCTCGATCGCCTGGGTGCCAGTCTGGCGGACTATTCCGCGGCGGGCAGTCTTATGGCAGAGCAGGCGGCAAATCTGGTCCACGCTTCTGGGGCTGACGCCCGCGTGCTCCTGTTGGCGGGCGACCCCTATACCGATTCACACTACCTGACCGCCCGCGCCTTTCATAATTACCTGCGCGAACACGATATTCCATGGCAGGTTGAGGACCTTGCCGGCGCCCATGCGCAAGTCAAACAGCTCGAGCGCGAGCTTGAGCAGCGCTTGAGTACGCCGGATGCTCCCGAGCTCATCTGTAGCGTTTTTGCCGTTGGTTCCGAGGTGGTCGCCGACGCGCTTGTTTCAAGCGGCAAGGCCGGCAAGGTCATGGTAATCGGCAACGACCTGTTCCCCGAGAGCGCCTTGGCCTTGCGCCGTGGCATCTTTACCAATATTGTCTATAAGGACCCGGTGAGCCTGGCCTACCGTGGCGCCAAGACCTTGGGCGAGTATCTGCTGTGGGGTAAAACTCCGGCGGAGCCCGTGCAGAAGGGTGCTGTGGAGATGGTGTTTGCCAGCAACGTCGACCGCTACTGCGAGCTTGCGGGAATTTAGCCGTTTAGTCAGGTACCCCCTCTTGCGACGTGCATTTTTTGGAGTATTCAGCAATGGCGTGTCCCGAAAGAGGTTAGGACGACTGTTTTAAGTGCCCCCGATGGCGTAATTCGCCATCGGGGGCATTTATTTATGCCGATTGGGCGCAATATGAGCATCAGATAGGGCTTCGAAGACGGTGCGCGGTGCGCTCCGATGCTGAATACTCCCAAAAATGCACGGCGGAACATGACCCACCTGGCCAAAGCGCTCAAGTTCGGTATTCGGGGACGCCTGCCAATTCGCAATACATACAAGTCACGGCTCCAGTAACCGTTGAACGGGCAAAATCGACCGTTCACCCCATGGTGGTTAGGTGAACGTTCACCTTTTAAGTCGCAATGAATTAGTATAGTGAACGTTCACCTAGAGGATAACGAGCGCATCGTGCGCCCGCTCCGCCAACAAAGGGGTTGTTTGATGAAAAACTTCATGGACGATCAGGATTTCCTGCTGAGCACCAAAACCGGTGAGGAGCTGTTCCACAACTTTGCCGAGGGCATGCCCATCGTTGACTACCACTGCCACATTTCTCCCAAGGAGATCTGGGACGACAAGCGTTTTGAGAACATCACCGAGGTTTGGCTGGGCGGTGACCACTACAAGTGGCGCCTGATGCGTGCCAACGGCGTCGACGAGCGCTTCATTACCGGCGATGCCCCTGCTCGCGAGAAGTTCCAGAAGTGGGCCGAGACCCTGGGCCGTTGCGTGGGCAACCCCGTCTTTGAGTGGAGCCACCTGGAGCTTAAGCGTTACTTTGGCTACGAGGGCGTCCTGAACGGCAAAACCGCTCAGGAGGTCTGGGACCTTGCCAACGCCAAGCTCGCTGAGGCCAGCTTTACTTGCCGCAACCTCATCAAGCAGTCCAACGTCCGCATGATCTGCACTACCGACGACCCCGCCGACAGCTTTGAGTGGCACAAGAAGATTGCCGCCGACGACAGTTTTGACGTTCAGGTCGTTCCCGCCATGCGCCCCGATGCCGCCCTGCGCATCGAGCGTGGCCAGGAGTTCGCCGACTACTGCAAGCATCTCTCCGAGGTTGCTGGCGTTGAGATCAGCGACTTCGAGGGCATGAAGGCCGCCATCTCCAAGCGCTACGAGGTCGCCCACGAGCTGGGCTGCCGCGCTTCCGACCACGCGCTCGACTACGTTATGTACGTTCCGGCTACCGCCGACGAGATCGAGACTATCTTTGCCAAGGGCCTTGCCGCCGAGCCGCTTACCGAGGACGAGGTCCTCAAGTACAAGACGGCCTTTATGCAGTTCGTCGCCGGCGAGTATGTCCGCCTTGGCTGGGCCATGCAGCTGCACTTTGGCTGCAAGCGTGACAACAACCGCGCTATGTTCGCCAAGCTCGGTCCCGACACCGGCTACGACTGCATCTCCAACTACACGCCGTCCGACCAGCTGGCCGATTTCCTCAACTCCATCCAGGAGTCCACGGGTCTGCCCAAGACCATCCTGTACAGCCTGAACCCCATCGACAACACCATGATCGATACCGTGATGGGCTGCTTCCAGGAGGCTCCGACCGCCGGCAAGATCCAGAACGGCTCTGCCTGGTGGTTCAACGACAACGAGATCGGTATGCGCGAGCAGCTTACGGCTCTGGCTAACGAGGGCGTGCTGGGCAACTTTGTGGGCATGCTTACCGATTCCCGCTCCTTCCTGTCCTACCCGCGTCACGAGTACTTCCGTCGCGTGCTGTGCGGCGTGATCGGCGAGTGGGTCGAGCAGGGCAAGTATCCGGCCGACATGGAGCTGCTGGGAGCCATCGTGCGCGACATTAGCTACAACAACGCGGTCCGCTACTTTGGCTTTGACCTGGATACCGTCGAGGCCTAAACCCGCATCGAATCACACCGAACTCGGGAGCGCCGTTGCCACACGCGGCGCCCCCGTTTTGCCTGCACGCTAACAGCAATCTAAGGAGAGACATCGATGGAGAACATCAGCTACGAGACGCTCGAGAAGATCGGCTACAAGGGCTACCTGCTGCCCAAGGACGCGCCCGAGAAGGTTCTGCAGTTTGGCGAGGGCAATTTCCTGCGCGCCTTCGTCGACCGCTTCTTTGACATGGGCAACGAGGTAACCGGCTGGAACGGCAAGGTTGTCATGGTCCAGCCCATCAGCGGTGCCTTTGGCTTTGCCGACGGCATTAACGCTCAGGATGACCTGTACACCGTGCTGGTGCGCGGCAAGGAGAGCGGCAACACGGTCGACGAGTCCCGTGTGATCAGCGCCTGCAGCCGCTGCCTCAATCCGTATCGCGAGGACGACTACCGCGCCATGATGGAGGTCGCCGTCTCCGACGATTTGGAGATTATCGTCTCCAACACCACCGAGGCCGGTATCGCCTACGATCCGTCCTGCAAGGCCGACGACATGCCGCCCGCGAGCTTCCCCGCCAAGCTTGCCCAGGTGCTCCACACCCGCTGGGCCGCCGGCAAGCCGGGCGTCATCGTGCTCGCCTGTGAGCTCATCGATCACAACGGCGAGGAGCTGCTGCGCATCATGAACCAGTACGTGAGCGACTGGGGCTGGGAGGACGAGTTTGCGCAGTGGATGGCCAACGACTGCACCGTCTGCACCACGCTCGTCGACACTATCGTCCCCGGCCGTATCCGCGACCCCAAGGAGGCCGCTGCCGTGGCCGAGCGCCTGGGCTACGAGGATCCCTTCCTGGCCGTGCGCGAGCCCTTCCAGATGTGGGGTATCCAGGGCGATGAGTCGCTCAAGGAGCGTCTGCCCTTCGTGAAGGCCGGCCTGCCGGGCGTCTTTGTGACCCCCGATGTCACCCCGTACAAGAAGCGCAAGGTCCGCATCCTCAACGGCGCCCACACTGCCTTTGTTCCGGGTTCCTGGGTTGCCGGCTTTGACATCGTGCGCGATTGCATGCATGACGAGACCGTTCGCGGCTTCATGAACACCATGCTCTACGACGAGGTCATCCCGACGCTTGCCGCCGATCTTGATGTCGAGGACTGCAAGGCCTTTGCCGCCGCCGTCGAGAACCGCTTCGACAACCCGTTTATCGACCACGCGCTGCTCTCCATTTGCCTCAACTCAACCGCCAAATGGCGTGCTCGCGACCTGCCCACGCTCAAGGACTATGTTGCCGAGACCGGCAACCTGCCCAAGTGCCTGGCGACGAGCCTCGCTACGCTCATTGCCTTCTATACGCAGGAGCTCGTTGCTCGCGAGGGCGATGGCCTGCACCTGCGCCGCGCCGACGGCACCGAGTACACCGCTCAGGACGATGCCTTCGTGCTCGATTTCTACGCCGCCCACGCCGGTGCAGACGATGTCGAGCTGGTGCACGACGTGCTCAGCAACGAGCAGATGTGGGGCGAGGACCTTACGCAGATCGCCGGCCTTGAGGAGTTTGTCGTCAACGCGCTTGCCGTTGTGCGCGCCGAGGGCGCCAAGCAGGCATTTGCCAACGCCCAGGCCTAAATCCTTCTGTGCGCCCGCCGGGCAACTGGCGGGCGCCCGCTGACTTCTGCTCAACCTGTAGGGTTAGGACTCTTTGTAATGAATACTATCCAGATCAATCCGGCCGACAACGTGATCGTCGCGCTGTCGCCGCTTGCCAAGGGCACCGCCGTCGCGGTTCCCGGGGTGGGCGAGGTCGTTGCCGCGGAGGATATTCCGCAGGGCCACAAGATGGCCGTGCGTGCCATTGCGGCGGGGGAGGACGTCGTCAAGTACGGTCTTCCTATCGGTCACGTGACGGGCGACATCCAGCCCGGTCAGTGGCTTCATACGCATAACGTCAAGACCAACCTTTCGGGCGAGGTCGAGTACGCTTACAACCCGACGCATCCGGTCGTTGAGCCGGTTGAGCCCGAGACCTTTATGGGCTTCCGTCGCGCCGATGGCCGCGCCGCCACGCGCAACGAGCTGTGGATCATCCCCACGGTCGGCTGCGTCAACGAGGTCGCACGTGCCATGTGCGAGCAGGCTCAGGATCTGGTCGAGGGCTCGCTGGAGGGCGTTTACTACTTCCCGCATCCCTTTGGCTGCTCGCAGACCGGTGCCGACCATGCCCAGACGCGCCGTCTGCTGGTGGCGCTCTCGCGTCACGCAAACGCTGCGGGTGTGCTGTTCCTGTCCCTCGGTTGCGAAAACTGCACGCACCAGCAGGTACTCGACGAGCTCGGTGACTTTGATCGCGAGCGCGTTCGATTCCTCGCCTGCCAGGATGTAGCCGACGAGCAGGTCGAGGGTCACAAGATCCTGTCCGAGCTTGCCGACCTGGCCAAGCAGGCCAAGCGTGAGCCCATTCCTGCCTCCGAGCTGGTCATTGGCCTTAAGTGCGGCGGCTCTGACGGTCTTTCGGGCATTACCGCCAACCCCACGATCGGTCGCGTGAGCGATATGGTTGTCGCCCGCGGCGGCACGTCGGTGCTCACCGAGGTTCCCGAGATGTTTGGCGCGGAGAGCATTCTGCTCGATCGCTGTGAGAGCCAGGACGTCTTCAATGCCGCCTCCGACATGCTCAACGGCTTTAAGGACTACTTTATCAGCCACGGCGAGGTCGTCTATGAGAACCCGAGCCCCGGCAACAAGGACGGCGGCATTACCACGCTCGAGGACAAGAGCTGCGGCTGCGTGCAAAAGGGCGGATCTGCCCCCATCGTCGACGTGCTGCCATATGCCGGTCAGGCTACCAAGCATGGCCTGAACATGCTGTGCGGTCCGGGCAACGACATGGTATCCACCACGGCCCTGACGGCTGCCGGCTGCCACGTAATCCTGTTCTCGACCGGCCGCGGCACGCCGTTTGGCGCACCGGCGCCTACACTCAAGGTGTTCACCAACCAGCGTCTGTGCGACCACAAGGCCAACTGGATGGACTTTAACGCCGGCGTGGTGGCTACGGGCGAGCGCACGCTCGATGAGGCTGCCGACGACCTGTATCAGATGGTGCTGGACACGGCGAGCGGCAAGCTTACGAGTGCCGAGCGTCGCGGCTGCCACGAGATCAGCATTTGGAAGGATGGCGTCTGCCTGTAGCGGTAAATGGGTTCGCATAGGGCGCTATTGACCATGGCCCCGTCGGGAGTGTTCCCGGCGGGGCCATGTTTGTTCTGTCTGTTCGGGCGTGTCTTCCTGAGGGTACGGGAGCGGCGAAAACAATAAACGTTCACCTAATCGACCTCAAATTTAAACCCACTCAATACCCATGTAATCGTGATTTTTTTCAAGTCAGATATCCGTTTAACGGCAAAAAACGACCGTTCAAGGATAATATACAAGTGAACGTTCACCTATCATATGCAATCGCGCATAATCTAGCTAAACGTTCACCCTACGAGTGGGCGATATGCAGACAGACATCGGTATGGACTCCAATGTCTTGTTACAAGACAATCGAGAAAAGAGAGGGAGCTCGATGACTAACAAGATCGGTAAAAAGCGCAAGATCACATTTTGGACGCGCTTGGGCTTTGGTATGGGCGGCATGCTCAACTCCGGTGCCCTGAGCTTTACGCACAGCTACATGGTGCTGTTCCTGTCCACGGAGTGCGGTCTGTCCGCAGGCGAGGCTGCGCTGATCAGCTCGTTCGCCATCTATCTCAACGCCATTCTGTGCCCGCTCATGGGCTTTGTGGCCGATAACTTCTACGCTACCAAGATCGGCCGCATCTTTGGCCGCCGCCGTTTCTGGATCTTGCTGGCTATCCCGATGATGGTCGCCGAGCCGCTCATCTTTGTGGCTACGCCGTTTGGTTTCCCGTACTACTTTGTGTTGTACCTGATCTACAACGTCGCGTACACGTTCTGCACCGCCAACCTGTCGCCGCTTACCATCGAGATGACCGATGACTTCAAGGAGCGTACGTACCTCACCGGCTACAAGCACCTCTTTGGTAACGCCGCCGGCTTCCTGATGGCAGCACTCGTCGGCTTTGGCTTTGGCACCTTCGGCGAGACCAACCCGTTCAGCTACTTCATTATTGCTACGATTAACGCTTCGGTCATGGCAATCTCGCTGCTCTGCGTGTACCTGTCTACGTGGGAGCACACCCCCGAGGAGGTCGCTCAGGAGAAGATCGAGAGCGTCGGCGAGGGTATCAAGAAGTTTTTCATCGACGTTATCTCTACCTTCCGCAACAAGTCCTTCCGCAAGGTCCTGTATGCGCAGGTCTCCACGAAGCTCGCCGCTGCCTGCTGGTCTGCGTGCCTGTCCTTCTTCATCGTCTACTGTCTGCAGATTCCTAAGTCCTACGAGTCCGTGATGGAGATGCCCGGCAAGGTCGTCGCTATCGTCTGCACTGCCATCTGGGTCGCCCTCATGGCCAAGAAGGGCTTCCACAAGTCTTGGTACCTGGCAAACGTCGGTTGCGCCGCGTGCATCATCGCCTACAACTACTTCGCCTTTGGTCAGATCAACGGCACCTCCACGGTCGCCATCGCCATGATCGCCTACCCCATCATCTTCGCCATCTGGAAGTTCTTCTACGTTGGCTTCCAGTATCTGCCCGATGTTCTGCTCAACTACATCCCCGATGTCGATGAGCTCATCACCCTGCGTCGTCGCGAGGGCATCTACAGCTCCGCACAGCAGCTCTGCCAGCAGATCGCCCAGGCTGTTGCCGTCAACGTATGGGCTATCGTCCTTGCTGCCTCCGGCTTCATTCAGACCGCCGGCAACAGCGACGCCGTGACCCAGCCCGCCACCGTGCCTCTGTACATCTGCGGCTACATGCTCATCGGCTGCGCCGGCTTCTTCCTGCTCGCGGCCGTCCTTGCCCGCGGCATCAAGATCGACAAGGAGCAGTGCGACATCCTTTGCGACGAGATCCACCGTGTCAAGGAGGGTGGCAAGATGGCCGACGTCAAGCCCGAGGTCAAGGCGCTTTGCGAGGAGCTCTCCGGCTTTAAGTACGAGGACTGCTTCGCCCACAACAATGTTGGCTTCCAGGACGGCAGCGTAATTCCCGCCGAGTAGGGCAGGCGCATCGTCCAAACCACAGGGCCGTGCCACCGGAGATCCACCGGCGGGTACGGCCCTTTTTTAAAAACGAGTAGTATGAACTTCTGATTACATTTGAGGGAGAGACCCATGGAGACGAACGTTATCTGGCGCAATGCCCGCGCGGCCGTTATCGAGCTCGACGATGGCGGCTACTTTACCTGTGCCGATACGTGGGAGATCTTTGTCAACGATGAGCCCGCCGGTACCACGAATACGGTCGAGACCTATGTCGATGGCCTGACCCCCGGCAAGCGCAACCTGATCCGCTTTGTCTGCGGCGAGCGCGAGTTGAGCGTAGGCGTCACCACGCCGGCGGAGCCCTTTACCATCAACGTTCGCGACTGCGGAGCCAAGGGCGATGCCGAGCACGATGACACCACCAACATTCAGGCTGCCATCATGGCCTGCCCCAAGGGCGGGCGCGTGCTGATCCCCGCCGGCAACTACCGCATCAAGTCCCTCTTCCTTAAGAGCAATATCAACATCGAGCTTGCCGAGGGCGCGGTGCTGCTGGCCCGTCACGACCGCGCGGCGCTTGCCTACATTCCGGGCACGGTCACGGGCGACGAGGGCGCCGGGTATGCCGGCACCGACATGCTGCCCCTGGGCCGCTGGGAGGGCGAGAGCTTCTCGACCTACTGTTCGACCTTTACGGGCCTGAGCGTGCACGACGTGTGCATCTATGGCCGCGGCGCCATCGACGGCCAGACCGATTTTGCCGAGGACAACTGGTGGAACAAGGACTTTAAGAACATCTTCCGTCCCGAGGAGGGCCGCGAGGTCGCCCGCCCGCGCATGATTTTCCTGTCCGAGTGCGAAAACGTGAGCCTTGCCGGCTTTACCGTGCGCAACAGCCCGGCGTGGAATATCCATCCCATTCTGTGCGAGCACGTCGATGCCCTGTGCCTGTCCATCGAGGGTCCCAAGAACTCCCACAACACCGACGGTTTCGATCCCGAGAGCTGCGGTTTTGTCCGCATCCTTGGCTGCCAGTTCTCGGTGGGGGACGACTGCATCGCCATCAAGAGCGGCAAACTGGGCATTGAACCCGAGCTCCGTCCCGCCACGCACGACGTGCTGATCTCGCACTGCTACATGCACGACGGCCACGGCGCCGTGGTGCTGGGATCCGAGGCCGCCGGCGGCATCAAGGACCTCACCGTGAGCAAGTGCCTCTTTGAGCGCACCGACCGCGGCCTGCGCGTCAAGACACGCCGCGGACGCGGCAAGGACGCCGTCAACGAGGGCATCACCTTCGAGCACATTCGCATGGATAAGGTGCTCACGCCCTTCGTGGTCAACTCGTTCTACTTCTGCGACAAGGACGGCAAGACCGACTACGTGCAGTCTCGCGAGGCGCTGCCCGTCGACGACCGTACGCCCGGCTTTGGCGCCACGACGTTTTGCGATATCGAGGCCACCAACTGCCATGCGGCCGCGGCCTATATCACGGGCCTTCCCGAGAGCAAGGTGACGCGCCTGACGTTCCAGGATGTCCATGTGACCTTTGCCGCCGATGCCGAGCCCTTTGTGCCGGCCATGGCCTGCGGCGTGGAGCCCATGGTGCGCCAGGGC
Organism: uncultured Collinsella sp.; assembly: GCA_938023905.1. Classification (GTDB taxonomy): domain Bacteria; phylum Actinomycetota; class Coriobacteriia; order Coriobacteriales; family Coriobacteriaceae; genus Collinsella. The sequence continues at coordinate 19,071 of CALJCO010000150.1, forward strand.
ATCATCGCGCAGAACGTGAAAGTCCTCGACCTGCAGAACGTGCGCATCGAGGGTCAGGATGGCGACGAGCTGCAGCTGCAAAACGTCGACAAGGTTATCCGCGCGTAGGGTAGTGCTCCTGCACAAGTGAATACGGCATGTTGAGGCGTGCGACGGTCGGGTCTGCCCGGCTGTCGCACGCAATCTATAGGTGCCGGCATTGCATGGTGGGTGTTCTGTGACAGAAAGCGTAATGACAGATGAGTGGTAAAGAACAGCTCTTTGAGGTATCGCTCGAACGCGAAGGCGCGTATCGCAGCATTTCGGCGGCGCTCGAGGCGACGGAGCGGTGTGTGCCCGATGTGACCGTGCCGGTGCGCGTGCTGGTGGCGCCGGGTGAGTACCGCGAACGGGTCGAAATTCGTCGTCCGCATGTGACGCTCGAGGGCGAGACGGCCGACAGCGTGCGTATCGTGGGAGGCCTGGGTGCCAAGAT